>JANMYI010000516.1:0-22646 GCA_031381955.1 Burkholderiales bacterium | reverse complement strand
CTCGCCGAGCAGGCGGCGCTGCGGGTCGTAGGCATCGTTCAGGCGGCCCAGCGTGTCCACCTCCCACAGCAGCTCGCCGGCCTGCGAGCGTGAAGCAATGGTGTGCTGGTAGTAGGCCCAGCCCAGCACGCGCGCCAGGTTGGCCGCCAGCGTGGTTTTGCCGCAGCCCGGCTCGCCGGCCAACAGCAGCGGGCGGTGCGCGGCCAGCGCCACGTTCACGGCCAGCACCAAGGCGTCGTCATAAACATAGTTCGACGCCGCTGCATCATCTTGTTTGGCAAAGTCGCAGACGATGCGGCCGTCGTCGAGCTTGCGGCCTTGCGGGTTGAAGTGGCTGCGTTTGAATTCCATGTTCGGTGCCTCGCTCAGGGTTCAACTGGTGTAGCCGTGGGCCACGGCCAGCGCGTTCAAATGCTGCAATTCACTGCCGGCATGCTGCAAGGCCAACGCCGGTGCGCCCAGTTCGCGCGCCAGCTCGGCGCAGGCGGCGGGTGCCGCGCTGAGTACAAACAAGCAGGGCCAGTAGGTGCGCGCGGCCAGGCGCACATGCGCCAGCGTGGCCGGTGCGGCCAGGTGGACAAAGACGTATCGCGGTAAGGCTTGACCCAGCCGGATAGCCAATTCCGTGGTGATCTCCTCGGGCGTGATCGCGGGCAGCATGGGGAACAACTGCGCCTGCAGCTCCTCATGCACGGCACGGCAAACGCCGGCTGCGGTTTCATTGCCGCCGGCCACGTTCAGCTGCGTGCCCTGCTGGTAGTAAGGCGCAAATTGGCGCTCGCGGTACATGTCGGCAATGGGCTGGGCGTCACCGGCTTCGGTTTGCAGCAGCAACACATTCGGCGGCACCCCGGCACCTTCAGCGTAGGGTGCCAGGTTGAGCACGGCCTCGGCCAGGCGCGCGGCCAGCGGCAGCGGTATCCAGTAGCTGCGCAGCACGCCCAGCAGTTCCTGCAGCAGCGGCTTGGCAGCAAGCTTTTGCAAGGCCGAGAACATCGCATCGATGCCGCCGAACAGGCCAAAGTCACCCTGGCACAGGCGCAAGGCGAACTTGTCTTGCAAGGCCTGCGGCGCACCGACGATTTGGATCCAAGCCGCATCGTCCAGCTCCAGCCCTTTGGACAACGCATTCACGGCCGATTGCTTCTTGAGGATGTCGCCCAGCGCATCGCCCACCAGCAGTGCCAGCAGGCTGAAGTAGTCGTCGCCGTTGACGCTCAGGCCATCGAGTTCCTTGCGCAGCGCGGCCACCGTGGCGGCAGGGTCTTCGTTCTTGTCGACGATCTTCTTGCGCTGCAAAGCATCCAGCTTGAGCGGCGCGAACCATTGCTTCCAGGTGGCGTCGTCAAGCACTTCCTTGTCGATGATGACGAACAGGCGGAAGCTGTCGCGCTCGTTGATGCTGCGGCTGCGCAGCACGCTCACCTCTTGCAGCACCCACGGCGCGTGGTTCATCACGTTCAAGGTGAGCAGCAACACCGCGCCCTGGCAGTGCGCCAGCCACTTGTGCAACTGCGGCGCATATTCCTGGCCGTGGCGCAGGTCGCGCACATCGAACGTGGTCTTGACCAGGCCGCCCGCTTCCAAGGCCTGCACCAGCGCGCGCGCACGGTCGTTGTCGGCTGACGAATGACTGAAGAAGACGACCGGTGTCATGGGCGGTAGCGGCGATCGAGGCCGCGCAAGTGTAGGTTGGCCATGGGTGTGAAAGCTCCCTAACCTGTTGGAGCACGGGCTTGTCGCGGGCATGACTGCATCGCGCGCAGCACCTGAGTACAGTGTGGCCATGCGCCCCTTGATCGCCCTTGACGCCGACGGCGTGCTGCTCGACCTGCACCACGGCTACGCCACCGCCTGGGAGCGCGCCTTTGGCCAGCGCCCGCAAGAGCGCGACCCGCTGGCTTATTGGCCGATGGACCGGTGGCAGGTCGGGCGCCTCGAAGGCGCGCAGCGCGACCACCTGCGTGCCCAGTTCGACGAGCCCTTCTGGGCCAGCCTGCCGGCCCTGCCCGGCGCCGTGCAAGCCTGCATCGACCTGCATGCCGCGGGCTATGAACTGGTCTGCGTCACCGCACTCGAAGCGCGTTTCGAACGAGCGCGCCTGGCCAACCTGCGCGCCCTGGGCTTCCCCATCGATCGCGTGTTGGCCACGGGCCACAGTGAGGGTGAGCGCAGCCCCAAAGCTGATGCGATCGAGACCTTGCGCCCGCTGGCGTTTGTAGACGACTATCTGGTCTACATGCGCGGCCTGCCGCAAGAGGTGCACACCGCCCTGGTGCTGCGTGCACCCCATGGCAGCCCGAACGTCGGGCCCGAGTTGAGCCTGGTCAGTTCAACGCATGACGACTTGGCGGCCTTCGCGGCGCATTGGCTTGCCACTCACCCGTGAGGTGAATATTCACCCGAGCAGCCCCCCCTAAGGTGGATGGTTGCGCGCTGCGTCTTTGATCAACATGGCCCTCGCCCCAGCCACACGCGCTGGGGTCTGGGACCAAAAAATGATTCTTCAGGAACGCACCTGGGGCGAACACCACGTCTATGCCGGCGCCATCGAGTCGCTACGTGGCGGCTACACGGCGGCCATCATCATCCAGCGCCGGGCCGGCAAGACCCAGCAAGAGGTATTTCGCGACGACACCCTGGCCTGCGCCTACCGCTGGCGCACCGCGCAAGAGGCGATCGACTACGCCATCAACCGCGCGCGCGAAGTGCTGAATCGCCAGGCCGTGCGCCAGGCTGCCTGAAGCTGCTGCGCCACGCCTGCCGGCAAGCATGCCGATAGGCCCTCGCGGGCGACGAACCCTGCGCAGGAACTGTTCTTCGCCCAGCCTCGGCCCCAATACACTGGGGCGATGTCTGAACCGCGCTACGCCTGGGTCATCGTCTGGGCGGTGTTTGTTTGTCTGGGCGTCATCTTCGGCGTCAACTACTCGTTCGCCGCGTTTTTCCAGTCCTTCGCCGGCGAGTTCAAAGCCCAGCGCGCGGACATCGCCTTGATCTTCGGCCTGAGCGGCCTGGTGCATTTCAGCCTGGGCGCCCTGGCCGGCATGGCGGCTGATCGTTTTGGCCCGCGGCTGGTCACGGCCAGCGGCATGTTGTGCTTGGCCGCAGGCCTGTGGGCCACCAGCCTGGCGCAAAGCATGCAAGCCGTCTACCTGGGCTACGGCCTGACCATCGGCCTGGGCATCGCCTTGGTTTATTCACCCGCCATCGGCTGCGTGCAGCCCTGGTTCACCCAGCGCCGTGGCCTGGCCGGCGGCATTGCCAGCGCCGGCATCGGCGCCGGCACCCTGGCCGTGCCGCTGCTGGCGGCGTGGCTGATTGCCGAGTTTCAGTGGCGCCAGGGCTTGCAGGCATTGGCCATCGGCGTGCTGTTGGTGGGGCTGGCAGCCAGCCTGTTGCTGCGCCGCGCGCCGCCGGCAGTGGGCGCACCCGGCAGCGTGGCGCGCCCAGGTGAAAGCCTGCGCCAGGCGCTGCGCAGCCCGCGCTTTTGGTGGCTGTATGCCGGCGTGGTGACCGGTGCCTTCCCAATGTTCATTCCCTTTGCACATGTCTCGGTGGCGGCGCGCGATCTGGGCATTGCCGAAGCACAGGCGGTGGGCCTGGTGGGCGCCATCGGCATCGGCAGCCTGACCGGGCGCTTTGCCATCGGCGCGCTGGCCGACCGCATCGGCCGCCAGCGCACGCTGGTGTTGATGCAAGCCAGCATGGGCCTGAGCTACGGGCTGTGGCTGGCCGCCGGCAGCTACACGTCGTTCCTCGTTTTTGCGCTGTGGCTGGGGTTGAGCTACGGCGGCATCGTCTCGCTGCTGCCCGCGCTGTGCATGGACATGTTTGGCGCCAAAGCCGTGGCCGGCATCATCGGCACGCTGTACACCGGCGCCGCCTTGGGCAACCTGGTGGGCCCGGTGGCGGCCGGCGCGGTGTTCGACCACACCGGCTCGTACGCGCCGGTGCTGTGGGGCTGCATGGCGGCATCGACGCTGGCCACCTTGGCGGCGTGGCGGTTGATGCGCCTGCCCGGGCCGAGCTACTGATTACTTGGTTGATAGGCGCGCAGCGCCGCGTCAAGCTGTGCGCGCACTTCGCTGGCCAATTCAGGCGGCGCCAGCACCTGCACATTGGGGCCGTGGCGCAGGATGTCCATCACCAGCTCGGTGGCATCGGCATAGGGCAAGTGCATGTGCAGCGAGCCGTCAGCCTGGGGCAGCAGCTTTTGCTGCGCATGCCACTGTTCCTGCGCCACCCACTGCGCCGCGTCGGCTGAAAAGCGCAGCAGCGCCCAGCGCCGCGCGCGCCCGGCGAAGACGCCGTAGCTGCCGTCGAGTTCGCGCTCCACCGTGGCAGCAGCCACCTCACGCGCGGGCTCGGCCAGCACGGCCACGGCACGCATGGCATCCAGCGCAAAGCGGCGCAGCGCCTGGCTGCGGTGGCACCAGGCGTCGAGGTACCAGGTGTTGCGGTAGTGCACCAGGCGCTGCGGCGAGACCACGCGCTCGCTTTCGCTGCGCCGCGTGCGCGTGTAGTAACGCAGGTGCAGGCGCCGGCGCGTGAACAGAGCGCTGCCCACCAGCTCGAACGCCTGCGGCTGCACTGAACGCCTTGCTGCGCCGATGATCTTCACCCGGCGCATCAGCTCGCGCGCCGGCACGTCGCCCGCGCCGAGCATGGCGTGCAGCTTGTCCAGCAGCGGCTGCAGGTGGCGCGCCAGCACGGCTTCGCTGTCCAGCCCCTGGATCAGTTGGTGCATGCTCAGCAAGGCATGGATTTCCTGGTCGCTGAACCACAGCCCCGGCAGCTCGCGCGCCTCGGCCTGCGCGCCGGCGGCGAAGCGGTACAGGCCATCGCTGCGTGCGCACACGATGGGCGCACCGATGCGTTCGCGCAGGTAGCGCAGGTCGCGCATCAGGGTGGCGCGCGAGACCTCCAGCTCAGCCATCAGTTCATCAAAGCCCACGCCACCGCGGCGGCGGATGAGCAGGTCGATCTTGTAGAAGCGTTCGGTGCGATCCATGAATTTGCATTGTGCCGGTTTCAGTCTCACGCCATGACACCCTGGCTTGCGACACTGGCGGCATGCGCAACTCGAAAGGCACCCCATGAACGCCCTGTCGAACCTCCAACCGGCCCAACCGGCCCCCGCCGCCGGCTCCTACCCCGACCCCCAAACCGGCCACGCCATCGGCTGGGATCATGCCCGCCACGGCGTGGCGCCGCCGGCCGCGCTGTTGCGCGAAGGCTGCCCGGTGCGCGCCGGCTTCGTGGCGGCGCGCGCACGCTTTGCCGGGCGCAGCCTGCGCCCCAGCCCGCATGTGCGCCAGTGGCTGCGCTTGCGCGTGCAAGCCTGGCTGCACGGCCAGGTGTTTGAAGACATGCAGCTCACGGCCAACCATCTGCGCCAGATCTGCCCCACGCATTGCCCGGTGACACGGGAATTGCTGGGCGCCCAAGGCGTGCCCACGCGCATGCGCGGCGACGCCGCATTTGCCGCCGGCAACATGGTCATGCTCAGCGCGCGCGCTGCGCAGGCCCGGGGCGGCGTGGCAGATTGGCAAGCCGCCTGGGCGCTGGCCACGCAGCCCGGCGCCGCGGGCAGTGCCAACGCGGTCCGGTTGCACGCAGCCGAATGGGCGCGCCTGGCACTGCTGATGTCCTTCACCTGCACGCTGTCTGAACAGCACGCCGCCGCCCTGCCCTTGCTGGTGTTGCCGCCCAACCGGCTGTGCCTGTTCAACCCCACCCAAGGCGTGCAAGCCCTGCTCACGCGCCTGCTGGCACAGCTAGGTTGGACGCCTGCGCTGCGCCGCTGGGCCGCGGTGTTGGGCGACACGCCAGCGCGCCACGAATTGCACCGCGTGGCCGCCGCGCTGCTGCCGCGCATGCTGCGCGGCAACGCTGCGGCCGATGCCCAAGCCCACCGGCAAACGCTTGAAGACGCCTGGGGCTGCGCGCTGCTGCAACGCCGCTGGCAAAGCTTTGCCGAAGCGCTGCGCGCCGGCCAGGCGCACGCCCTGCTCGATGACGCGCGGCGTGCCGGCTGGGCCGGGCGGGGCTTGAACCTGGTCAGCGGCGAGCGCGCTACCGAAGGCTGGGCCCTGCCGACCCAGGGTCGCTTGCCGCTTGAGTCGCCGCCCGAAGTGCCCGCAACCGTTGAGCGCAGCGCAGCGCGCCCGCGCGTCACCCTGCTGCTGAACCATGCCGGGGCTCGGTCGATGCCGTTACCAATGAAGTTGCAAGCAACGCTGGCTTTGTGAACTGCGACCGCAAGCCGCTGCGCAAATGCCCTTAAGCTGAAAGCGTTGATGACAAAGGCACACCCGCACGAAAGGCGGGGTCGCAAAACTTCCGGTCTACACCCTTGTTAGGCAAGGGCATGACAGCGGGGTCGCCAGACAACCTGGCCGGGCACCACAGCGCCTGGCCAGGGCTTCGATGCAACCATCGGAGCCGGCGCCCTGGTTCAAAGCCCGGAAGGCCTGCACCCTGACCTGACTGCCCTGGTGGCTTGCGACATCGCAGCAACCCGGCATCCGTCACGAAAGGGCATTCATGAAAACGATTCATCACTTGGCATTGACCGCGCTGGCCAGCCTGGCCGCGTTGCTGGCAGGATGCGGCGCAGGCGCAGGCGCAGGCGGCATCGCCCCGCCAACCGAAACCCCCACGGCCGTTGCCACCCTGGTGCAAGGCACGATCACGGGCTTCGGCTCCATCATCGTTGACGGCGCACGCCTCGACGATTCAGTGGCCAAAGTGGCGTTCAACCTCGACCCCGGCAGCGCCACACCGGGTACGCTGTCTGACCTGAAATTGGGCCAGCGTGTTGACGCCAAGCTGGTTGACGGCAAGCTCAGCGACGTGGTCGTGAGCTTTGCGCTGGTCGGCGCGGTGGACTCAGTAGACATGGTCAACGCCACGCTGGTGGTGCTGGGCCGCAAGATCAAACTGGTGTTGACTGGCGCCACGCCCACCGCCATTGAAGGCTTCACGCAGTTGTCCGAACTGGCCGCGGGTGACCTGGTCAAAGTGGCCGGCACCGCGAACGCTGACCACACCGTCAGCGCCACGCGCATTGAACGCAAGCTGGCCGATGCCCATGTGCGCATCCGCGTCACCGGCGTGGTGGGCGAACTCGATGCCACGGCCAAGACCTTTACCTTTGGCGGCGAGCGCCAGATGAAGGTCGATTTCGCCAACGCCAACGTCTTGCCCAGCGGCGCCACGGTGGCCAACGGCAAGATGCTGGCGGTGTATGCCAACACCGCCCCCATTACTGGCGGCGCCATGCCGGTGCTCACCGCCAAGGCCGTGGAAGTGTTGGAACGCAAGCTGCAAGAAGGCGCTGAACTGGGCCTGGGCGGCAACGTGAGTGACTTCGTGTCGTTAGCCAACTTCAAGATCGGCGAGGTGACGGTGGATGCCTCGGCCGCCGCGCTGGTGGATGGCACGGTGGCCGCCGACGTGGCCAACGGTGCCCGGGTCATGGTCAAGGGCAACGTGGTCAACCGGGTCTTGGTGGCGAAGTCGATCAAGGTGGCCAGACCCGAAAACGAAGACAAGCCGCGCCTGATTGGGCAGGTGAATGATTTCGTCACGGCTGCTCAATTCAAGCTGCGCGGGGTGACGGTGGACGCGTCGCACGCCACCTTCAGCGCCGGCACGCTGGCTGATCTGGGCAACGGCGCCTGGCTCGACGTGATCGGCCACATGGTCAAGGATTCGGTGGTGGCTGACACGGTGCGCGTCATGCCCCCACCCAGCGCCGTGGCGCAGACCCTGGCCGGCTTGATCCGCGGCTGGGACGCCACCCGCCAAGGCTTCACCCTGCTGGGTGTGAACATGAAGCTGGCGCCCACGGCCACCTTCGCGCCGCTGGGGCAAACCATGGCCAACATGGCCAATGAGCGGCCGGTGACGTTGAAGGGCAGCTACTCTGAAGCCACGCATGTGTTCACCGTCAGCGCGCTCGAATTCAAGGAGCCGGTGGCCACGGTGCGCCGCATCGAAATCGGCGGCGTCATTTCGGGCATCGTGGCCGGGGGCTTCAAGTTTGGCGACGCGGTGATCCATGTCACGCCCAACACCACGCTGGCGCCCAGCGGTACTTCGTCAACGCAATTGCAACCCGGCGCTCACGTGCGCGTGGTGGCGCTGCTTGACAGCGTGGCCCACACGATCACCGCACTGTCGGTGGAAGTGATGACCCTGGTTGAGCCCGGCAGCACCTCGCCCACCCCCACCAGCAGCACCAATGTGCCCAGTGTGGTGGCCGTGCGTTTCCACGGCTTGGTGACTGACTTCGTCTCGCTGGCCAACCTGCGCGTGGCCGGGCAGAAGGTGGATGCCAGTGCCGCCGGCGTGGTGTTCGTCGGCGGCAGTGCGGCCAACATCAGCAATGGCACGGCCATCGGGGTGGAAGGCACGTTGAGCGCCGCCAGCGCGGTGGTCACGGTGACCAAGGTGTACTTCCCGGCCTCCTGAGCTTAGGCGGTTGAAGAGCCCGGCGGTGCGCCATGCAGCGCCGGGCTTTCTTCATCGCAAGGGCCTATCAGCCCGCGCCGAACCAGCGGCGCCGGCCACGGCACCATCCACTCCAGACACGCGCCAACGCACCACGGCGAGCTGGCGCCGCAACCTGCCCCGCACCAACCAGCGCGTGGGTCAAACGCGCAAAGAATTCGGCGCTGAGCTTGCGCGCGCTGGCCTCGACCAAACGGTAGTGCGCCGCCAGCGCGCGCGGGAAGCGCAAACCCAGCAACACTTCATCGCGTGCCAGCACGGTGCCGTACAGGCCTTGAAAAAAGTCGTCAGCCGCGATCTCGCGCGCGCTGGTGACGATGGTGGCGCCCAGGCACAACACCCCCGCCGGCCAGCAGGCCGCCGGGTCGTTGTTGGCCAACGAGCCGCCCAGCGTGCCCACCTCGCGCACCTGGGCGTCAGCAATGCCGCCGGCCAGTTGCGCCAGCATGGGCGCGAAGGCGAGCACCTCGGGCGCCGCGGCCACGCGCGCATGCGTGGCCATGGCGCCAATCCACAACTCATCGCCGGCAACGCTGACGTCGTTCAGGCCTGGAATGTCTTGCAGGTCGATCAAGTGGCTGGGCGCATTCAGCCCCAGCTTCATGGCCGCCAGCAGGCTTTGGCCGCCGGCCAGCAAGCGGGCGTCGGGGTGCTCGATCAACCAGGCGCGCGCTTGCTCGATGTTGCGCGGCCGCAGGTAGTTGAAGCGGTTCACTTCGGCGCCTGCGCTGCCGCACCGCGCAGGATGCGCAAACCTTCACACACCGCGTTCACGATGCCTTCATAGCCGGCGCAACGGCACAGGTTGCCGCTGAGTGCGCGGCGCACGGCAGCGGGCTCGGCGGCCACGTCTTCATCCACCATGGCCAGCGCGCGCAGCACGAAGCCCGGCGTGCAGTAGCCGCATTGCAAGGCGTGGTGGCGCGAAAACAGTTCTTGCAGGATGTGCCAACGGCCACCGTCCGGCGCCAGTCCTTCAATCGTGCGCACCGCTTGCCCGGCGCATTGCAGCGCCAGGCGGTTGCACGATTTGACGGCGCGCCCGTCCACCAGCATGGTGCAGGCGCCACACTGCGCGGTGTCGCAGCCGGTGTGGGTGCCGGTCAGGCCAAGCTGGTCGCGCAGCACATCCACCAGCAGCGTTTCGGGTGCCACGTCTATCTGAACATCTCGTTCGTTAACTTGCAATTGCAGCGCTACGGTCATGCTTGACTCTTCACAAGCAAATGTGGCTTTGCCACTTTGCTTGATCCCCGCGGGGGGCGGCCGGCTTTGGCCGGCCTTGGGGCACTCATGCGCAGCACGCGCCACAACTGCTCGGCCGTGAGCGGCAATTGCAGCTCGGGCTCCCCGCAGTGGCGCAAGGCGTCGCGCGCGGCATTCATGATGGCGGCCGGTACACCGATGCAGCCGGCCTCGCCCACGCCCTTGGCGCCGAGCAGGTTGTTCGGGCTGGGCGTGACGATCGATTCGAACTCGATGGCCGGCATGTCCTGCGCGCGCGGCACGGCGTAGTCCATCAACGAGCCGGTGAGCAACTGGCCGGCGTCGTCATGCACCAGCGCTTCCATCAAGGCCTGGCCCAGGCCCTGCGCGGCGCCGCCGAGCAACTGCCCCTTGGCCAACGTGGGGTTGATGATGTGGCCGGCGTCGTCGGCCCACACCACGCGCTCGATGTGCGGTTCACCGGTTTGCGCATCGATGCGCAGGCGCACGATGACGCAGCCCGCGGCCCAGGCTTCGGCCGCGGTGAAGCGCGCCTCCACCGTGACCGGCAAGGCCTCGCCCGCCTGCACCCGTGCCCGCAGCTCGCGGCAGGCCTGCACGATGGCGCTGCCACCAATGGCCGTGCTGCGGCTGGCCAGTGCGCCGACGCCCGGCGGGCACAGGGCCGTGTCACCCAGCAGCACCGCCACCGCGCCTTCAGCACAGCCCAGCTCGTGCGCGGCGATTTGCGCAAACGTGGTGGCGTGGCCCTGCCCCTGCGCGGGCGCGCCGCTGGCCAGGCTGACTTGGCCGTCAGGCTGCATGCTCACGCGCGCCGCCTCGAAGCCCTGGCCGCAGGGCTCTACATACAGCGCCAAGCCGATGCCGATGAGTTCACCCGCCGCTTCACGCTGCGCCTGCTGTGCGCGTTCGGCGGTATACCCAAAGCGTGCACAGGCGCGATCCAGCAGTTGAGCGTAGTCGCCGCTGTCCAGCGTTTCGCCGGTGGCGCTGCGCCAGGGCATGCTGGCCGCGGGCACCAGGTTGCGCCGGCGCAGTTCCACCACATCAATGCCGCCTTGCCGCGCCGCTTGTTCCACCAGCGTTTCCATCAACAACGCCGCCTCGGGCCGGCCGGCGCCGCGGTAAATGTTCACCGGCGCCAGGTTGGAGCGGCTGGCGTGGCCTTGGATATCGAGGTTGCGCAGCACATAGGGCCCGGGCAGGATGCGCGCCGCATTGCGCAGCGGCACCACGGCCGAATAGGGCAGCCAGGCACCGTGGGTGAAGTGCAGGCGGGCTTGCAGCGAGACGAAGCGCCCGGCTTCATCCAGCGCCAGTTCGCCCTGCATCCGCGAGCCACGGCCATGCATGCCGGACACGAAATCGTCAGAGCGGCTGCTTTGCCAACGCACGCTGCCCTGCACCTGGCGCGCGGCCAGCGCCACCAGCAGTTCTTCGGGGTAGACCGACGCCTTGAAGCCGAAGGCGCCGCCCACATCGGGCGAGATCACGCGCACCTTCTCAATCGTTAGGCCCAGGGCGTGGGCGATGTCGGCCTGCGCGCGCGCGGGCGTTTGCGTGCCCAGCCACACCGTCAGCGCGGCGTTGGCCGCATCCCAGCTGGCGCAGCAGGCGCGCGGCTCCATCGCCATGGCGGCCACGCGCGGCGAACGCAGATTCACGCGCGCGCGGTGCGCGGCAGGCTCGGCGGGCGTGCCGCATTGGAAACTCACGCGCGTGGTGGCCGCGGTGTCGGCGAAGTCCAGCGCCACGGGCAAGGGGGTGGTGTCAAGCACAACGAGTGCGGCGGCCACCTGCGCCGCGCTGCGGCTGTGGGCCAACACCAGCGCCACCGGTTGGCCCACGTAGCACAGCTCGCCGCTGGCCAGCAGGGGGGATCTCAGGTCACCAGACACGTCAAGCAACGGGTTGATGGCGGGCATGAACACGGGGCCGAAAGCCGCCGCCGTGAACACCGCCACCACGCCACTGGCCGCCCGAGCCGCGGCGCAGTCCACATGCAGCAGCGTGGCATGGGCCTGCTCGCTGCGCACGAACATCAGGTGCAAGGCACCAGGCAAGTGAACATCCTGCACATGGCGGCCGGCACCACGCAGCAACGCGTCGTCTTCGCGCCTGAGTGCGCCGGGCGACGTGTTCGGCACCTTGAGCGGGTTCGAGATTCAGGTCTGCCTCAGCGCCTGCAAGCTGCCGCGTTACCCTCGATCATTGAATCAGCGAAAGCGTGGTGGTGCCATGAACACAATGGAGATCGATCACCTGGTGGTCGTGGCCGACAACCTGGCCCAAGGCGCCGCGTGGTGCGGCGACGTGCTGGGCGCACTGCCGCTGCCCGGCGGCCAACATGCCTTCATGGGCACGCACAACCGCCTGCTCGCCCTGAGCAACTCAAGCTTCCCGCGCAGCTACCTGGAAATCATCGCCATCGACCCACAAGCCACGGCCCCGGCGTGGCCGCGTTGGTTCGGCATGGACACACCGGCGTTGCGCGCGGCCGCGCAGCACGAGCCGCAATTGGTGCACGCCGTGCTGCGCTGCACCGACTTGTCCGCTGCACTGAGCGGTTTGCGCGCCAGCGGCCAGAACCCGGGCGCGGCCACGGCGGCATACCGCGACACGCCTAACGGCCGGTTGCATTGGCAAATCGCGGTGGGTGACGCGAGCGGCCAGGAGCGCGCCGGTGGCTGCCCGCCGCTCATTCAATGGGGCCCGGTGCACCCCACTGATAACCTGCCGCCCTCTACGCTGCAACTGCGCCAGGTGGCCTGGAGTGGGCTGCCCGGGGGCGCGCTGGCCATCACCCATGTTTCGCCTCGCGCCACGCCGGGCTGGGAGGTCTGCCTGCTCGGGCCGCTGGGCGAGGTGACGCTGCGTTCCTTTACCGCTTGGGGGCCCTGATTTCTTTACGGCAGTGTCGGCGGGCCATGACGTGCCGTGCGCCGTCAGGGTTTGCACCGGTGCGCGCGATCGATCGTTGCATCCTTATGATCGTTTCAACCTGGGCCGCCTGCACACGCCGGCAGCCCGCCCGACTTCATCCATTCAAAGGCCGACCATGACCTCACGCCGCTCGCTTCTGTGTGCCCTGTTGTTGAGCTGCGCCAGTGGCGCCTTTGCGCAAGCTACCGAGAATCTTCGCCTGGTGGTGCCCTACCCGCCCGGCGGTGGCTCTGACCGTTCAGCACGCATCGTGGCGGAGGTGTTGCAACAGCGCCAGGGGCAACCGGTGGTGGTGGAAAACATCGTCGGCGCGGGTGGGCGCCTGGCGCTGCGCCAGGTTGTCGCGATGCCCGCCAGCGCCAACGTGCTGGTGCTGGTGAACCCGGCGCTGATGGTGGTGGCGCCACTGGTCTACAAGAACAACGGCTACGACCCGGACAAAGATTTCCAGCCGGTGTCGCAGGTGTCGCGCTACGAGATGTCGGCCGCCGTAGGTGCGGCCGTGCCGGTGCGCGAATACCGCCACTTGCTGGCGTGGATGAAAGCCAACCCTGAAAAAGCCAGCCTGGGTGTGCCAGCCACCGGCAGCCTGCCGCACTTCTTTGCCTTGATGATGGCGCAGGGCGCGGGCATCAAGCCGGAAGTTATAGGCTACAAAGGTTCGTCACCGCTGCTCACTGACTTGATGGGCGGCCATGTGCCCGTTGCCATTGACGCGCTGGACTCACATCTCACTCAACACGAGGCCGGCAAGATCCGCATCCTGGCCACATCGGGCGCCAAGCGTGCATTGCCCAACGTGCCCACTTTCAAAGAGGCCGGCCTGGATGTGGTGGCCACCGGCTTCAACACCTTCTATGCCAAGGCCGGCATGCCGGCCGAACGCGCCGCGGCGCTGAGCCGCGAGATCAAAGCAGTGATGTTGATACCCGATGTGCAGCAGAAGTTCGTGGTGCTCAAGGCCGAGGCCGTGGCCGCCGACCAGGCGGCTTCGCGCGCCGAGGTGGAGGCGTTCAAGAAGCTGTGGGTGCCGGCGATCAGGCAGGCGAATTTGCAGTTTGAATAGCGGCGGGTTTTGACCTGGTCTCTCGTACGCCGCCCGACGCTGGTTGCCAAACCCGAAGTCATCCAGGAATTCGGAAGCTGGGGCCACGCCGGTCACCAGCAGGTGATCTCGCGCCCGGGTGCAGGCCACGTAGAGCAGGTGCTGCTCGGTGTCATACACCTCCTGCAAGTCGGTGTCATCGCCAACCGTTTCGATGCGCTCCTGCAAGGGGACGCCTGCAAGGGGACGACTTCGTCATCGCAGGCCATCACCGCCACGGCCCGGAACTCCAGGCCTTTGGCCAGGTGCATGGTGCTGATCGAGACGTACCCTGTCGTGGTCTCTACGTGTTCGTCGAGCACCTTGAAGCGCAAACCTGCTTCCTTGACAGCGGCTTGCGCGCGCACCACCTGCGCCGCCGAGCGCACGAAGACGCCAAACTCCTGCGGCAAGATTCCCGCCGTTGACTGTTCTGCCAGCCACGCACCAACAGCCGTGGCTTCGCTGCTCTCACTGTCCAGCACCCGGATCACGGGTGGTGGCCCATTGAAGACCGACACCGTGTCGCTGCGGGTCTCGCTGTTGCCATCCACATTGGTGGCCTGAGGGCCCAGCAAGCGGTCGGCCTCCTGGCGAATCTGATGCGACGTGCGGTAGTTGATGCGCAAGGTGCGCGAACGGCCGCGAATGTCCACACCAAGCGACTTCCACGAGAACGGCTGCTGGAAGATGCGCTGGCCCAGGTCACCCGCGAAGAAGAGCGCGTCGGGCCGATTCGCTCCAAGCGCGGTCAGGAAACGCAGGTGTGCGACGCTGATGTCCTGCGCCTCATCCACCACCGCAAACTCGAACGGCGCGTGCTGGCCTGTGGCCAGCGCGGCGGCCAGGGCGGTGAACATGCCGGCGTGCGTCGTGAGCTTCTGCGCCAACAACCCGTCGCGCACCTGTTCGAAGATGGACCACAGCACCGCCCGCTGCGCTTCGGGCAACCTTGTCTTGCGGCCAAGCCGGGCGACATCGCGGTACGACTCCCACGTCTTCAACTGCCAGGCATCCACCACCTGATCCCATTCGATAAAGAGAAACTGCGGGGTGAACTTGTGGCCACCCACCGCCGCCGATGCCTCTTGGATCAGCGCCCGCACCATCTCGCGGCTGGCCAACGTGACCGTACCGCAGTGCAACTTGTACGTGCGCAAACCAATGGCATTCAGGGCGTGAACATCAATGCGCTCGGCAAGGCGCGGCTCGCTGCCCACCAGCCGCTTGAGCTTGGTGTGCAGCGCATGCGCCAGCGTGTCGGAGAAAGTCGTCAGCAACACGCGCGCCGCGGGGTGCGATCGGGCCAGATGCACCGCGCGGTGCAGCGCCACGATGGTCTTGCCGGTGCCCGCAGAGCCCGACACGCGGGCCGGCCCGGAGTAGTCGCGCTCCACCCACTGGCGCTGCTCGGGGTGCAGGAATACGGCCCACTTTTCCCAGGGGTAATCGAGCGCCGTTTGCAGTTCCTCGACATTCGTCATCACGCGGAAACGGCGCTGCGCGTCGGGGTGATCGAAAGGGTTCGCAGCCACCGCCGCTGGCGCGGGCACACGGGGCTTGCCGCCGTGTGGGCTGCCGCTGACCGCGAAATCGGGCTCGAGCGACGTGTCAGAGCGGCGGCCGTGCTGACCGCAGCCGAGGTCAGGCAAGCAACGCTCAACGTTGAGGCATACGAGCCGCCACCCAGGCACGCGAACATCATTGGCTGGCCGCCCGCAGCAAACGACCTGGAACTGATGCGAGCGCAACGCAAGGAGTTCGCGTTACTGCTGGCGCAAGCGGCCAAGCTGGTTCGTCGATAGATGAACTTCCGCATCGCCGACACGTTCACCGACAGCCTCGCCCGCCTGACAGGCGACGAGCAGAAGGCCACCAAGACCACGGCCTTTGACTTGCAGTTGAACCCGGCGCCACCGTCGTCGCCAGGATCGCCTGCATCAATCGCAATGGCACAGTGTCCCTGTCAAACCTTGTCACGGCATTGCCTCTGTCGCTGCCGTCGATCCATGCGTGTGCCAGCCTGTCGCTGTTACCGCCAAAGCTGATCGACAGCATCCGATGCCGCGAAACCATCCAGTCGAGCGCCACGGCGCCGTCGGGGTCGACACCCACTTCGGGCATATCGCAATCGTCGGGCAAGGCACGTATGAACGCAGCGGCCAGTGAGATGGCCTGGCGGTTCACTGCCAAGGCGTCGCCGCCGTCCCACCCGCTTTCGGCATGGGATTGGGCCAAGGCCCACAACTTCGAGATCACCGCCGTCTTGCCGCCGAACAAGGCATCTGAGCTTTCGACACGGTCAACCATGACCTCGGCGCAGGCCCGCACTTGGCCGGCCTCGGCTGACACAGCGCTGCCAGGACGCGCCAGCGCATACAGCGCAGCAACGCCGAACTGAAGGCCTAGGGCTGAAACAGGTTCAAGCATTCGTCAGTAAGCGAATTGTTGAAAACCATGTTCTTTACGGCGCGAAGCGATTGAATTCTGCCGAGATCGTCAGCCAATCACCAGGTTCACAGGCAACATCCTTGTAGGCCTCGATGTCAAAGGTGATGGGCAGCCGATCACCTGCCGAGGGCTGTGTGGCGAAGACGATGTTGACCTGGTTGCCCGTGGCGGACTCGAACACTGACTGCTGATTGAAGAAACCGGCGAACGTCAGGCGCGTCTCGTCTGGCAGCTTGGGCCCGAGCTTCAAGTAATCGTCAATCTCCACGCGGCCATCGACCATGGGCAACTGGATCCGGTTGATGTATCGCAAGCGGACAACTCGGCAGACCACCGGCCGGGCGATGCCTACGAAGATGCGCCAGGTTGGGTTGGCCCGGCGCAGCGGCAATCTGATGCTCGCTGAGCATGCGCCGGCGCGGTGTCGGGTACTGATCTGCCAACGCCACCGCTGCTGCGCCAGCCAGCACTTCGACATCGGCTTGGTTGGGCATGTCGCAGTCGATGTCGACCACGGCCTCGACGATCGGAGCCGAAGCCAGCATGACTTGAAGTTCGCTCATGGCATTCACACCTCATCAGACTCGAAACACCTTCATCACCTCATCCCCCAAGTGATTGATCACCTTCACCGCGATCCGCCCGTTCCTCGGCTTCTCGAACGCGCGTGACGTATCGCTGTTCAGCGTGGCCCAAGCCTCGGCATTGATCTCGGCCTTCAGCGTTGTCTTCAGCGCACTATAAGGATCGTTAGCGCCCAGGAAATAAGCGTGGCGCACGAAGAAGCTCTCTTCGTTGTAGTCGGTGTCGATGAACCAGCAGGCGATGCCGTCGGCGCCGTGGCTCACCACTTCGCCGGTCTGGGGCTTGAAGACATCCACACCGTTGACCTTCACGCACAGCTTGCCGCCGGGCTCGGGCAAGAGCGTGATGTCAGGTTCGCCGAAGATGACGAAGAGGTTGCCCTTGCCGGTGTTCTTCAAATCTTCGGCCATGTGCAGGTCGGCGTTCATGCGCGCCTTCAGCACCGGGATGCGGCCGAGCTTGCTGAACTCTGTCGCGTGCGCTTCGTAGTTGAAGGCGCAGGCAATCAGCACGTCGAAGTTGGCGTCGCCGCACTCGCGCGCGGCTTCCACCAGGTCGGCGCGCTGCACGGTGCCGAACTCGGGGCCGATGAAGATGCCGGCGCGCTTTTCCACCTCACCTTCAAGGTAGCTGCCCACTGCACAGACGCGGCCTTCGCCGGCCCAGGGCACCAGCGTGGTGAAGGTAATGCGGTCTGCCTTGTGCGCCTGCTGCACGCCGGCCGTCTTCAGGTTTTCCAGGATCATCTGCGGGAAGGTTTGCCTGGCGTTGTAGTCGGCGCCGGGTTCCTGCACGCGGTCGATCAGTTCATCGTTTTCATCCACGCCCAGCATGCGGTGCGGGCTCAAGCTTTCCACGGTGAAGGGCCCGGCCACGCGAACTTTCCTGTTGTCAGCGTAGGGCTTGTCGTAGAGAAATTCGAACTCGGCCTTGGCGGCGATGGACTTGTCGATTTCCTGTTGCCGGGCGATGCGGGCCTGCCACCAGTCGGCGTGCAGTTTTTTCGCGGCGTCGGGCCACTTGGCCGCAGTCGGGTCACCCACCTCGCGCGGAATTTCCCACTCGGCCCAATTCTTCTTCAGCGCGGCGTTGAGTTCCTCGCGCACCGGCTCCAGCTTGGCCTGCCACTGCTCCCAGATGACATCGATCTCGGCGTTGTTGGCGATGGACTTGAGCGTGATGTGTGGCACGCGCTCATAGACGAAGCCGTGGCGGATGTTGCCCTGCACCGGCTGCGAACTCGGCGCGCTGCGGGTGACTTCGGCTTCCTTGATCTGGCCATCGCGGGAATCGGCCAGCAGGTAGAACGGATAGCGCGCGCCCATGATGCGGGCACGGGCCAGCGCCAGCGCCACGCGCGAGGTGTCGATCGTGATCCAGCGGCGGCCCCATTGCTCGGCGACGGTGGCGGTGGTGCCGGAACCGCAGGTGGGGTCGAGGACGAGGTCGCCGGGGTCGGTGGCCATGAGGATGCAGCGCTCGACAATCTTCGGCGTTGTTTCGACGACGTAATGCTTGTCCGCTGCGCCACCGATATCCGTCCAGACATTGGACAAAGCGTAGGCTGCGAAATCGTCAAGCTTCCTGAGATATCGGAGAGCATTCTTTTGTGGTAGCAGCCGTTGGGCAAATCCGAGACGTGCCATTCCCAGTTCACTGGTCTTCCACCTTGTCTGCATCGTTGGAGTGAAGACTCGCCCCTCGCACTCGACTTTAAACCAAGATGCCGCGCCTTCTCCCTTCTCGCGTCCCATGCTGGCCGACTGAAGTTGATCTGCCGTGAAAAGCGCGCCGCTATGAACTATCTGCCCCGCTCGTTCATCGGGACTTGCAGCCCGCCTGCTTCCGTCGGGGAACACAATTGAGTTGTAGTGGGCAGCCCCATCGCCGCCAGCAGCTTTCTCGCGATAGGCCTGTCGATACTTGCAGGACTCTTTTCGCTTACTGAACCACGCAACGTAGTCAGCGACGCCTGAGAGATAGTCGTTGGTCGCCGAAGTGGTCTTGGTGAAAGAGATCAGCGCGATGAAGTTCTCTTCCCCAAACACCTCATCGATCACCGCCCGAACACGGTGAACGTTCTCATCGCCAATCTGCACAAAGATCGAACCGGAATCGGTGAGCAGGTCGCGCGCAACAGTGAGCCGATCCCGCAGGTAAGTGAGGTAGCTGTGGATGCCGTCGCGCCAGGTGTCGCGAAAGGCCTTCACCTGCTCCGGCTCGCGGGTGATGTGATCGGCCTTGCCATCCTTCACATCACGGCTGGTGGTGGACCACTGGAAGTTGCTGTTGAATTTGATGCCATAGGGTGGGTCGAAGTAGATGCACTGCACGCGCCCGCGCAACCCTTCCCGCTCGGCCAGGCTGGCCATCACCTGCAATGAATCGCCCAGGATCATGCGGTTCGACCAGTTCTGGTCGTGGGCATAGAACTCGGTCTTGTCCGCGCCCTTGGGGATGCCGTTGAAATCGGCAAACAAATCAGGCGTCAACTGCCCGGCATCGTGCCGGCTCTCCCGCGTCTGGCGCAGCAGATCATCAATCAGCGCCTTGGGGTGCACCTTCTCCTGGATGTACAGCGGTGGCGCATGCACCACCAGATCGCTCCAGTCCTGCTCATCTTTGCCGCGCCAGACGAGCTGCGGGTCCAGATCGGTATTGCGCGGGTAGCGAATGGTCTTGGGCGCTTGCTGTTCCTTGTCCAGCACCGATTGGTATTTCGCCGTCGGAATGTTCCTGCGCTTGGCCTCGTCGTGGTTCAGCGTCTCGACGGACTTGGTGGTGGGCGGCTTGGCCATGGCAGGTTGCGGTGTGTGGGTGTCGGGCGGGGGCGGCTCGGATCAGAGGAAACCGATGCGGCGCTTGGGCTTGGCCTTGCGCTCCTGGTCGTCGGCAATGAGTCGCTTGATGGCGTCGAAGACCTGGGAAAACTGTTCGTCGTAGCGTGTTTCCAGGGCCTCGATGCGGCGCGCCAGATCACGGTTGGAGTCCATCAGGCGGCGCAACTGGACGAAGGTTCGCATGATGGCAATGTTGACCTCGACCGCGCGCTGCGAGCGCAATACGCTGGAGAGCATGGCAATGCCCTGCTCGGTGAAGGCGTTGGGCAGCCCGCGTCTGCCGCCATGCACAACGCTTGAACTTGGTATGCCAGTCTGGCATTTCAAGTTGTCCCACTCCGCTTTAGTCAGGCCAAACATGAAATCGCCGGGGAAGCGCCCGATGTTGCGCTTGACCGCACGGTTCAGCGCCCCGGTTTCGACCCCATAGAGCAGCGCCAAGTCGGCATCGAGCATCACCTTCTCGCCGCGCACAAACAAGACCAGCGTGGCCAGGTTTTCGGGCTTGGGCACGACCCGGTTCATGGCGCAAGCCCTGCAATCAACTTGCCGAATTCGCCCTCGACCCTGTCCTTGAACTCGGACTCGATCTCATAGACCTCGGTGAACTCGGCGAACGCCCAGCGGCCATACGTGCCCAGGTGGTTGACGCCGGGCACCCAGTAGGTGTCCATGGTGGCCTTCTTCTCCACCGCGTCTTCGCCCCGGTAGCCCTTGATCTCGACCACCAGGCGCAGCAAGTCTTGCGGGCCGTGGCCGTCGTCCACCAGAACGATGAAATCGGGCAGGTAGCTGCGTGTTTCCGAGCCGTAGCGGTAGGGCACTTCAAAACCCAGGCCGTGGTTCTTCACGTAGGCGCGCACCTGGGAGTGGGCTTCGGCCACGCGGCAGAACTCGCCTTCCCAATCGCTGTCGAGCACCACCCAGTTGACGTGGCAGTGGTTGGAACTGGTCTGCCAACGGTCTGTCTTGGAGGTGTTGAAGCGCACATGCGCGGTGGAACCGCTGGGGTTGTAGGCGTCAAGCAGCGCCTTGATCGGCCGTTCACCCAGGAACTGCCGGGTGATGGCGGCGGTGATCTTGTTGCAGGCCATGTCGGCCAGTTCCTGGTACATCAGCAGCGCAGGGTAGGTGCCGCCGGTGCAAACCAAGTACTTGCGCTGCTCGTCACCATCAAGCCACTGCTTGGTGATGCGCTTGAGTTGGCCGAAGAGGTGCAGCTTGGGCTCTTCGCCCGGGTCACGCCAATGGGTGTACAGCAGCCTTTTGGTCAATTCGTACACGATGGTCGACGGGCGGACATCACCCAAGTGCTTGACGTTGAAATCTTCCGGCTTGCCGATCAAGCCTGAGTTGACGGTGGTGGTGGGGCCCACCAGAGCGGGGCTGAGTTTCAGCACTGATTCTTCGTTGAAGCTCGCACTCAGCCGCTCTTCGGGCAATTCCACCCGGTAGCCCTCGACGCGGGGGAAGCGAATCGCCAGCGCATCACGCTCCGGGCGCATGGCCTTGACTTGAATCGTCTCGCGCGGCGGCTGCGGCTTGGCAACAACCGGCTTGGCAGTGAAGTTGAACGGGATGCCGAAGACGTCGGCATACTCGACGTTGAACAGCCCTTCTTCGTTCAACTCGTAGGACTGGCGGCGCAACGCGCGGCCGATCACTTGTTCGCACAGCAGTTGGGTGCCAAAGGCGCGGATGCCGAGCACATGGGTCACGGTGTTGGCATCCCACCCTTCGGTGAGCATCGACACCGACACCACGCAGCGGATGGCACCGCCCAACTGGCCGGCCTTGCCAACGGTGTTCATCACCTCGCGCAGCAAGGCTTGATCGGTGATGTTGTCGGCGGCGTGCGGGTCGCGGCTGCGTTCGATGATGTCGCGGCGGAAGCGCTCGATCTCATCGGCCGCCATGGCGCGAAAGCTGTCGTCAAGTGCATCGCCGGCTTCGAGTTGTTCGCTGTCGATCAGCAGCGTGTTGGGGCGCGGCAGCGCGTTGCCGGTGACTTCATCGAAGTTGCGGAACAGTGGCAGGCGGCCGTTCTCAAACGTCTCATGGCCGCTTTCATCCTTGCGGTGGAAGCCCGAGATGAAGTCGTACACCAGCTTCGAGATCGCCGTGTTCTGGCACACGATGATGAAACACGGTGGCACGCGGATGCCGTGGTCTTGCCACTGCTGGAACGTCTTCTCGTAGTGCCCGTACAGGGCTTGCAGCGCGGTTTGCAGGCGGGTGGGGAGTTTGAGCGGGTCGAGATCACCACCCTGGCCGCGACCCTTCTTGGGCATGTCACCCTTGATGTTCTTCCACAGGTCGCGGTAGACCGGCATTTCACTGCCCGGTATGTTCTCCGCGACAGGCACACGCGGCAGCTTGACGATGCCGCATTCGATGGCGTCCATGAGCGAAAAATCGCTCATCGTCCACGGGAACAGCGTGCCTTCAGCGTAGCCCGAGCCGCTGAGGAAAAACGGCGTGGCCGAGAGGTCAATCACCCGGGCCAGGCCGAGTTTGCGGTTCACCGCTTCCAGGCCGGAAATCCACAGGCGTGCCGCCTCGTTCTCTTTCTTCGCGCGGGCCTTGGCTTCGGTCAGTTCCGGGCCCGTGAGCGCGTTGCCTTGCCCGTCAGTGAAGTCGGAGTCATCGGCCGGCTTTTCACGGTAGCAGTGGTGCGCCTCGTCGTTCAGCACCAGGATGTTCTTCATGCCCATCAGATCGGGCATGACACGCTGGATCATCTGCCCTTCGGTCTCTTTGGTTTGCAGCTCATCGCCAAGGCGGCCCTTGAGCAGTTGCCGGCCGCCCTTGGAAAGTTCGATGCGATCGCGCAGCCTGAAGGCATGGAAGTTGGTGATGACGATCTTGGCCTTGCCCAGGTCTTCCAGCATGTCGCTGGGTACCAATTCCCGGTCTTTGTAGTAGCTGTCGGGGTCGTTGGGCTGCAGCACGCGTAGCCGCTCTTTGACGGTGAGGCCCGGCGCGGCGATGAGGAA
>JANMYI010000061.1:0-4356 GCA_031381955.1 Burkholderiales bacterium | reverse complement strand
GGGTGCTCGGCGGTGGGCGCGCCCCAGGTGGCCCCGGCATTGTTGACCAGAATGTCGACCGGCCCGACCTCCTGCACGATGCGCTCCACCGTGGGGTCGATGGTGTCGGGGGCGCCCAGGTCGTTCGCATAGACGTTGGCGCTGATGCCCAGCGAGCGCAGATGGGCCTGAGCCTCGTCCAACTCGTGCTGTTTGCGGGCGGTCAGCACGACCGTGGCGCCGTACTCGCCCAGCGCCTCGGCGATCTGCAGGCCCAGGCCGCGTGAGCCGCCAGTGACCAGCGCGGTGCGGCCGCTCAGATCGAACAGTTGTTGAACAGGGGTGGCCATGGCGGGATTCTTTCTGGAGGGTGTCAGAACCAGTGGTCCTGCATGTCGCGGCAAGTGGGGTTGCGGCTGGCCACAACAGCCAACCAGGCGTCGATCTTGGGCAACTCGTAGGCAAAAAAGTAGCGGCAGGCTTGTTGCTTGCCTTCGGCAAAACCGGCGGCTTGGGCTTGATGTGGCGCCTGGGCAGCCAGCGCGATTTCCAGCCAAATCCACGCCAGCACCAGGTGGCCAAACGCCTGCAGGTAGGGCGTGGCATTGGCCAGCGCGTCTTCCGGCAGCCCTGTGGACCAGGCGGCCTGGGTAGCGGCGTGGAGATCTTCCAATGCGCCGGCCAGCGCGGCGCCGTGCTCGGTCAGCGTTGGCACCTGGCCGCTGCGCGCAATCGTTTGCTCGATCTTGCGCGCCAGCAGCTTCAAGCCTGCACCGCCGTCCATCACCACCTTGCGGCCCAGCAAGTCCAGGCCCTGGATGCCATGTGTGCCCTCGTGGATCATGTTCAGGCGGTTGTCGCGCCAGTACTGCTCCACCGGAAAATCCCGGGTGTAGCCATAGCCCCCATGCACCTGGATCGCCAGGCTGTTGGCCTCCAGGCACCATTCGCTGGGCCAGCTTTTCGCAATCGGCGTGAGCACCTCCAGCAGCAAGCGTGCGTCATCCGAAGCGGCGGCCTCGGCCGTGTGCTGCTCGTCCACCAGGCGCGCGCAGTAGAGCTCGAGCGCGAGCGCGCCTTCGCAATACGACTTCTGCGCCAGCAACATGCGCTTCACATCCGCGTGTTCGATGATGCGCACCGGTGGCTGGGCAGGGTCCTTGCCGGCCGGGCCGATGCTGCGGCCCTGCGGGCGCTGGCGCGCGTAGGCCAGCGAAGCTTCATACCCCGCCATGCCCAGCATGGTGGCGGCCATGCCCACGCCGATGCGCGCCTCGTTCATCATGTGGAACATGCAGCGCAAGCCTTCGCCGGGCTGGCCCACGAGGTAGCCCACGGCGCCCGGCGTGCCCGCTGGCTTGAATTTGCCTTCGCCAAAGTTGAGCAGCGTGTTGGTGGTGCCGCGCCAGCCGCACTTGTGGTTCAACCCGGCCAGCGCCACGTCGTTGCGCTCGCCCGTCAGCTCACCTGTTTCGTTAACCAGCTTCTTCGGCACGATGAACAGCGAGATGCCGCGCGTGCCCGGTACGAGCTTGCCATCCGCCGCCGGTATCTTGGCCAGCACCAGGTGGATGATGTTTTCAGTGATCTCGTGCTCGCCGGCGCTGATCCACATCTTGTTGCCCTTGAGCCGGTAGCGTGGGCCCAGCGCGTCGGCTTCGAATGCGGCGCCGTCGGGCACGGCGCGGGTGACCACGTCGCTCAACGACGAGCCGGCCTGCGGCTCGCTCAGGCACATCGTGCCGGCCCAGCGGCCGCTGAATTCATTCAAAGCGAACACGCGCTGCTGCGCCGGCGTGCCGTGCACCATCAACAGGTTGGCATTGCCCACGGTGAGCAGGCCCGCGCTGATGCTCACCGACGCCTTGGCGAAGAAGGCGTTGGCCGATGCTTCAAGGGTGTAGGGCAACTGCATGCCGCCAATGGCATGGTCTTGCGCGGCGGCCAACATGCCCGATTCGGCATACGCCTGCCAGGCCGCGTGCGTGGCCTGCGGCAGGATGACCTTGTCACCATCGAAGCGCGGCTCTTCGGTGTCCACCAGGCGGTTGAACGGCGCGTACTTGTCGCGCGCGATGCGCTCGCAGGTGTCGAGCACGGCAGCGAAGGTGTCCCAGGAATGCTCAGCGAAACGCTCGCGGGTGCACAGGGCTTCAACGTTCAGCCATTGGCGCAGATAGAACTCAATGGTGTCGCGCATACGTGGCCCTGGCCTTCGGAACTTGCAGCTTCAAAGCTTGAAATGCTTGATTGCCGCCTGCGCAATGGGCGCGCCCCATTCGGGCACGAAGTGGCCGGCAGCGGGCACTTCCAGCGGCGCCGGGCAGCCCCGCACCGTGGCTTGCAGGGCCGCCATCACCTCTGGGCCCAGCACCGGGTCTTGCATGCCGACGGCCATGAAGCTGTCGCCCTGCCAGCGCTCGCGCCAGAAGGTTGCGGCTTCGCGGCTGAGCGCCGCGCCCGCGGCGTGCTCACCGTCGGGCACCATGTTGGGAAACGCGCGCAGCGCGGCCTTGTAGCCGGCATCGGGGAACGGCGCGTCATAACCGGCGGCTTCAGCGGCACTCATGTCAGCCTTGCCGCGCCGCAGCATCTTGCCCACCGCCAGGTCGGGCTGGCTGTTGGAGTAGCTGCGCCACTGGCGAAAGCCTTCGCTGACCTGGCCGGTGCCCAAGGTGGTGTTCATCACCAGCAGCCGGGTGAAGCGCTCGGTCTGGCTCATCGGTAAGGTTAGCCCGAACAGGCCGCCCCAGTCTTGGCAGACCAGCATCACGTTGCGCAAGCTGAGCTGCTCGATCAGCGCCAACAACATGCCGCGGTGCAGTTCCCAGGTGTGCGCCGCTTCAGCCAGCGGTTTGTCTGAACGGCCAAAGCCGATGAGATCGGGCGCCACCACGCGCAACCCCACGGCGGTGAAGACCGGCAGCATGTGCCGGTACAGGTAGCTCCAGGTCGGGTTGCCATGCAGGCACAGCGCCGTGGCGGTTGCATCGCGCGGGCCTTCATCCACATAGGCCACGCGCAGGCCAGCATGCTCAACATACTTCGGCGCGTAGGCGAAACCGGGCAAGTCCGCAAAGCGCTCGTCGGGCGTGCGCAAAGCCTGCATTTACAGCACTTCGAAGATGCCGGCCGCGCCCATGCCGCCGCCCACGCACATGGTGACGCACACGCGCTTGGCGCCGCGGCGCTTGCCTTCGATCAGCGCATGGCCGGTGAGGCGCTGGCCGCTCACGCCGTAAGGGTGGCCCACGGCGATGGCGCCGCCGTTCACGTTCAGCCGGTCCATCGGGATGCCGAGCTTGTCGGCGCAGTACAGCACCTGCACGGCGAAGGCTTCGTTCAATTCCCACAGGTCGATGTCTTCCACCTTCAGGCCCAGGCGCTTGAGCAGCTTGGGCACGGCGAAGACCGGGCCGATGCCCATTTCATCGGGGTCGCAGCCCGCCACGGCAAAGCCGAGAAAGCGGCCCAGCGGCTTCAGGCCCTTTTGCTGCGCATAGGTGTCGCTCACCACCACGCAGGCGCCGGCGCCATCGCTGAACTGGCTGGCGTTGCCGGCCGTGACCACGCCGCCCGGCACGGCCGAACGGATGCCTTGCACAGCTTCATAGGTGGTGCCGGGGCGCAGGCCTTCATCGACGCTGACCGTGACTTCCTTGCTGCGCAGGCCGAGCTGCGCATCGGCCACGCCGGCCAGGGTGGTGACGGCCACGATCTCGTCTTTGAACTTGCCCGCTTCCTGCGCGGCGCAGGCCTTTTGCTGGCTTTCGGCACCGTAGTGATCCATGCGCTCTTTGGCCATGTTGTAGCGCTTGGCCACGTTCTCGGCGGTTTGCAGCATGTTCCAGTAGATGGTGGGCTTGTTCTCCACCAGCCACGGGTCGGCCAGCATGTGCTTGTTCATTTCTTGCTGCACACAAGAGATGCTTTCAATGCCGCCGGCCACATAGACATCGCCCTCGCCGGCGATGATGCGCTGCGACACCATGGCGATGGTTTGCAGGCCGCTGGAACAGAAGCGGTTCACCGTGGCGCCGCTCACCGTGATGGGCAGGCCGGCGCGCAGCAAGGCTTGGCGCGCGATGTTCATGCCGGTGGCGCCTTCGGGGTTGGCGCAGCCCATCAGCACGTCTTCGATCGCGCCGGGGTCGATGCCCGCGCGTTCGACGGCAGCCTTGATGGCCGCACCACCGAGCGTGGCGCCATGGGTCATGTTGAAGGCGCCCTTCCAGCTCTTGGCAAGCGGCGTGCGGGCGGTGGAGACGATGACGGCATTGGTCATGGTGCAGGTTCCTTCAAACGTTAATAGATGGTCATGAAAAATTCTTGCCTTCGGCCGCCAGGCGGGCCAGCAGGGGCGCGGGCTGCCAGAAG
>JANMYI010000399.1:0-5034 GCA_031381955.1 Burkholderiales bacterium | reverse complement strand
GCCATCCGCAACAACATCCTCATGGTGCTGGCGCACAAGACAGCGGCCGAGTTGTTGGCGCGCGAAGGCAAGGCCAAGCTGTCGCTGGACATTCAACGCGAAACCGAACGTGCGTTGGGTGTGGAGCCGCCGGATGGTGACGAGGAAGGCGAAGCCGCCGCCCACGCGCCAGCAGCGAAAAAGCAGGCGAAGAAAAAGAAGGCCGAGCCGGTGCACCTGGTGAGCGCGGTGCACTACTCGAACTTCATCATTCAGTGAGCCTGTTGCCCGGTTGGCCAGGCGTGCTGAACGCGCCAGGCTGACGCCCCCAACGGGCTTCGAGCTAGCCTGCTGTGGCAGGTGCGCTCACGGGGCACAGCGCGCCCGACGCACAGGCTGCATGCATGGCGCCGGCGCCCAGCAACTTTGCACGAAGCAAGCCCAGTGAACCTGGCGCAGTGGCGCCGGGCAGGCAATGCCAGGCGGCGCACGCAACGGCGCTGCCCATGTGGCACGCCGTGTGCTGGCTACCCAACGCCAAGCCCGTCAACCTCCTAGCGAACAAGCGCTGGCGAACAAGCCCGAACTCACACACCCAGGTGCAGCTTGCGCAGCCAACGCGCCAGCAGCTTTTGCACGGCGTCGCTGCGCTCAACCCAGACTGCACCCACGGCATAGTGATCTTTCTGCATGGCGGCATAGACGATCTTCACGGTGCCTGAACCGGCCAGCATTTGCTCGGCGTTGGCCGGATTGGGCACGCGCACGATGATCGCGAGCGTCGACCCCTTGGGCAGCGGTTCGCTGGCCACCAGCCCCATGCCGCTTTGCGAAATATCTTTCACCTTCACTTCGATCGTGCTGCCGTTGGGCAACTTGACAAGCGCCCGCCAGAAGACGTTGTGGCGCGCCTCACAGCGTGCATCGACCTCGGCGACGCTGTCCAGCGGGTTGCTCATGCTGCCAGCGCCGCTGTCATGTCGAACCGGCGGCTCGCGCCTGCGCGCAACGCAACCCTGCAGCATGCCGCCCGAACCGGGCGCAACTCGGCTGCAACGCCGTTGTGAGGCGATGCGGCCGGATGAACAAACGCAGCCAGGCCGGGTTGCTCATTTGGTGAACCTTCGTGCCATGCACTGCGGTGCGAGTCCCTTCGGGCGAGGGCTTCCTGGCTTGCATGGGGTGCCTTTGGCGATGCGTTAGGGGGCGATGCGTGGAATGGCGGCAACGTCGTCAATGAGCGGCAGGTTCGTTTGACGGGGCCATCTCGTTGCTGGACATCAGGCGATCGATGTCCAACAGGATGAGCGTTCGCCCATCCAGCATGCCCAGGCCCACGATGTGGCTGCCGTCCAAATCGGCCGAGCGGGCCGGCGCGGGCTTGATCTGCTCGGGTGCAAGGGTGGTCACGTCGAACACACCATCCACCACGATGCCGACCACGCGGCCCGATACGTTGAGGATGATCACCACGGTGAATTCGTTGTATGCCACCGAGGCCAGGTTGAACTTGATGCGCAGGTCGATGATTGGCACGATGATGCCGCGCAGGTTGACCACGCCCTTGATGAAGGGCGGCACGTTGGCCATGCGGGTGGGTCTTTCGTAGCCGCGAATCTCTTGCACCTTCAGGATGTCGATGCCGTATTCCTCGGTGCCGAGCTTGAATGACAGGAATTCGCGCGCATTCAGTTTGTCGGCCGGCGCCGCGGTGCGCGCGCTGTCGGTGGCGCAGGTTGGGCTTTGCATTCAGTCCTCTTGGGTGAGCGGGTTCGCGGTGGATGGGATGCGATGGCGTGGCAAACCCAGGCGCTCGCCGGGCAGCACTTTCCCGGCGCCGTTCTTGAACCGCGGCTCATACCGGAAGAACGAGGCTTCGCCGGGCGCGCGCCGCTGCGCCTTGGGCTGCGTCAGGCGCGGCGACGCAGACGATTGCAAGCAGGGCAATGCGGGTGCTGGCATGGCCGCCATGATGTGCAAACGCACCCGCCATCAAAGCTGGAATAGACCGTCGCCGGGGGTTCATTCACCGCTCAAGTTCCTGCGGCCCGCGCCGCGGACAGGGCGAACAAGGCGTGATCGGCGGCCCTTATCGGCTCATCCGCGCCAGGTGCGCTCAACACAATTCAATCGACCCCAGCGCTGCACCCCGCAGGCCTGGAAACGCCCCTGGCCACCCAAATGAATCAGCAGATTCTTTCGCAGGATGAAGTCGATGCGCTGCTGCAAGGCATCACCGGCGAGAGTCAGAAGCTTGAGGAAGAAGAAGCGCCGCCGCCGGGCACGGAGCGGCGCCATGACCTGGCGAGCCAGGAACGCATCGTGCGCGGGCGCATGCCCACGATGGAGATCGTGAACGAGCGCTTCGCACGCAACATCCGGTTAGGCTTGTTCAAGCTCATCCGCAAGAGTCCCGAGGTGGCGATCGGCGCGATCAAGGTGCAGAAGTACAGCGCCTTCCTGCGCGAGATCGTGGTGCCGACCAATTTCAACATCGTGAGCATCAAACCGTTGCGCGGCTCGGGCCTGGTGGTGTGCGACCCCAGCTTGGTGTTTGCGGTGATCGACTCCTTGTTCGGCGGCATCGGCAAATATCACACCCGCATTGAAGGGCGCGACTTTTCGCCCACCGAACAGCGCGTGATCCGCCGCCTGGTGGATGTGATCACCGCCGAGTGCAAAAAAGCCTGGCAAGGCGTCTACCCGCTGGAGCTGGAATACCAGCGCAGCGAGATGCAGCCGCAGTTCGCCAACATCGCCAGCCCCAACGAGGTGGTGGTGTGCACCACGTTCTCTTTGGAGATTGGCGACAGCTCGGGCTCGATTCACTTTTGCATCCCCTACGCCACGCTTGAGCCGATTCGCGACGTGCTGTATTCAGCGGCGCAAGGCGACGCCGCCGAGCCCGACCGGCGCTGGCTGAACCTGTTGAAGGTGCAGATTCAGTCGGCCGAAGTGGAGCTGGTGGCCGAGTTGGGACAGGCGCGCGCCACGGTGCAACAACTGCTGGCTTTCAAGCCGGGCGACTTCATCGAGATCGATCTCGAACCCGTCATCCAAGCCAAGATCGACGGCGTGCCGGTGTTCGATTGCGGCTACGGCACGTCCAACAAACACTACTCGATCAAGATCGAGCAACTGCTGACCAACCCCGCGGGCGGTTGGTTGGCCGAGGGCACCCATGTCGGCTGAGGAAACAGGCACTGCTGCAATGTCGGAAGAAGACCGCATGGCGGCCGAATGGGCCGCCGCGCTGGAAGAAAGCAAACCCACCGGCAACGCGGCGGCTGACGACGCCTTTGCCAGCGTGGCCACCGCGGGGGCCACGGCGCCCGCCGCAGCGCCCGCTGCCGTGGCCACGCATGCCGGCACGCCGGCGGCATTTGCCAACCTGGCCCCCACCGCCAAGGGTGGCGCAGGCAACGACATCAACATGATCCTGGACATTCCGGTGCAACTCAGCGTGGAGCTGGGCCGCACGCGCATCCCGATCAAACACATTCTTCAATTGGCGCAAGGCTCGGTGGTGGAACTCGACGCCATGGCCGGTGAGCCGATGGATGTGCTGGTGAACGGCTTCCTCATTGCGCAAGGCGAGGTGGTGGTGGTGAACGACAAATTCGGCATCCGCCTGACCGACATCGTGACGCCCAGCGAGCGCATGCGCCGCTTGAGCAAGGCCTGAGCCTGTGCAGACATGAATACGGCCAATGCCACGGGCGCGCTGTCGCCCATTCTCTGGTTCCTGGGCGTGGTCGCACTCATCCCGCTGGCGCTTTGGTTGTTCAAGCGTAGCGCCTTGGGCGGTGGCGCCGGCAGCGGCTTGTTGCGCAGCGTGGCGGCGTTGCCGCTGTCTGCTTCGCAGCGCGTGGTCACGGTGGAAGTGGGCAATGGCGACGAACGCCGCTGGCTGGTGCTGGGCGTGACGCCGCACAGCATCACCACCTTGCACAACATGCGCGCGCCCGGGCTCGACGAAGACGAGGCAGCGCCGCCTGCGGCCGGCGAAGGCTTTGCCGCGGCGCTGGCGCGCACGTTCCAGAAATCATGAGCCGCCGGGCCGTCCCAAGGCGATACCGCAGTGCGCAGCACGAAGGTCTCATGATGAGCCGAGACGTGATGGGCGCGCCGCGCGCCGGACGCTTGATGAACCACCCCGTGCGCCTGGTCCTGAGCCTGGCCCTGCTTGGCGCCAGCCTGCCGCTGCTGGCGCAAGGCACGGGCGCGCCGGGCCTGCCGCTGGTGGTGGCGCAGGGTGCAGGCGGCACCAGCTACTCGGTGCCCATCCAGACGCTGCTGGTCTTCACCGCGCTGAGCTTCTTGCCCGCGGTGCTGTTGTTGATGACGGGCTTCACGCGCATCGTCATCGTGCTGTCACTGTTGCGCCAGGCCCTGGGCATGCAAGCCGCGCCGCCCAACCAGGTGATCGTCGGCCTGAGCCTGTTCCTCACGGCCTTCGTGATGGGCCCCACGCTCGACCAGGTGTACGAGCAGGCCTACCAGCCCTTCGCGGCCAACCAGATTGCGTTTGATGAAGCGCTGAAGCGCGGCGAAGCGCCGATGCGCGCCTTCATGCTCAAGCAAACCCGCCAGGCCGATGTGCAGCTCTTTGCCCGCCTGGCCAAGCTGCCGGCTGATGTGAAAGGTGAAGCCGTGCCACTCAAGGTGCTGGTGCCGGCCTTTGTGACCAGCGAGTTGAAGAGCGCGTTCCAGATCGGCTTTCTGATCTTCATTCCGTTCTTGGTGATCGACATGATCGTGGCCAGCGTCTTGATGAGCCTGGGCATGATGATGCTCAGCCCGGTGCTCGTGGCCCTGCCCTTCAAGCTGATGCTGTTTGTGTTGGCTGACGGCTGGAACCTGCTGTTAGGGTCCTTGGCGGCGAGCTTTGCACAATGAATGCAAATCATGTCTTCACCATCGGGCATGAGGGATTGATGCTCTTGCTGATGGTCAGCGCGCCGATCCTGATGACGGTGCTGGTGGTGGGCCTGGTGATCAGCGTGCTGCAAGCGGCCACGCAGATCAACGAGGCCACGCTGTCGTTCGTGCCCA
>JANMYI010000396.1:0-10591 GCA_031381955.1 Burkholderiales bacterium | reverse complement strand
CGCCGCCTGCGCGTGCCGCCACCTGGCCACAAGCGGCCACGGCTGCCCACAGCAGCATGGCACTGAGCAGCAGCGTCAGGGGCCAACCAAACTCAACCAACCATTGCACGAACAGGTTGTGAGCATGGTCCCAATGTTTAGGGTGTCGGCTGACCAAGGGCGTGAGCGTCCAGGCGGTGTTGAACTCGCCGAACCCGGCGCCGATGAGGGGTTGCTGTTTGGCGATTTCGAACGCTTGCTCCCAAACCTGGAACCGCGACGACGACACGTCGCCTTGGCGCACGATGGTTGCCATGCCGGCATGGCCCAACGCGCTGACCGGCAGCTTGGCGATGAGCAACTTGGCCAGGCCATAGACGAATGGCGCGGCAATCAGCAGGCCACGCGATGCATGGGGCATGGCGCGGGCCAGTGCGCCCCAAATGGCCAGACCCAACAGCCCAGCCAGCCCCATGCGTGAACCACTGAGCGCCAGGCCGCCGCACAACACCGGCAACACTGCAATGGCCCAGGTGCTGCGCAGGCGACGCATGGCCACCAGCGCCGCGAGCGCCACCAACGCCCACAGCAAGTTGGTGGCCAAGTGGTTAGATTGGAAGTTGTTGCCACCAGCCCGGCCCGGCGTGCGTGCCGCCGCGATCAAGTGGTTGCCCGTCCACTCGGGCTGGTAGACCTGGAGCACCCCGATGAATGAATTCAAGATGCCTGCCAGCAACCAGCCCGCGAACAACCAGGTCAGCCAGGTCTGTGCCTGCGGTGTGCGCGCAACCATGCCGCCGGCGCACGCGACCAATGCGGCACCGCCGAGAAAGGCCAGCGCCGCCAATTTGGGCCCAGCACCGGTTTGCAATGTCAGCCAGGTGATGCCCACGCCAGCGGCCAACAGCGCCAGCAGCAGCAACAGCGGCCGCAAGGCCCGCCAAGGCACGCGCACGCCTGCTGCGCAGACGCCCACCGCCGCCACGGCCAGCCCCCACAAGAAGAACGCAGCCAGCTCGCGCATCATGTGCACGGAGGGCGGCCTGGTCAGCGCGACCAAGTTGGGCAGCGCCGCAGCGGCTAGCAAGGCCAGTCCTGCAGCCCGAGGCAGCGCGGCACTGTTTGATGAGCCGGGCATGTTGGGCATGGGCACATTCTAGAAAGCCGGTGTCGCGGCACCGCCGGCAATTGCGCTACCGTTGCACCATGCTCTACAAATTCAAATCCAAAGCCACCGGCGACGTGATCATGCTCGGGCCCAATGGCGACCAGTTGCTGCGCATCCTGGGCCGCGAACCCGCGGCCACGGGCATCGTCGAAGTGGCCGCGATGCCGGCAGCCATGGCGGCGCTGCGCGAAGCCGTGACCGTTGATGAACGCGAGCGCGCTCCTGGCGCCACAGAGGGCAGCGCGCCACCCGGCACGCCAAACGCCAGCGGCATCAGCCTGCGCCAGCGCGTGTGGCCGGTGCTGGAGATGCTGCAACGCGCCCACGCCGCCGGCGAGCCGGTGGTGTGGGGGGTTTGATTGGCGCCGAAGCCCCCGGCCGGCTAACGCCTCACTTCACGCCACGAATCCTTGGTGGCCCTGATGACCTCGGCCGACTTCTTCTTCGGGTCAGGGAACTCATCGTCGGTGGTCTTGGTTTGCGCCAGCAGGCGCCCGTCTGCCGAGATCGCCAAGCCCGGCGCGGCCGCGTTGCCTTTGTCGGTGATGAGGTGCGACACCGTGTCCACCCCCACGATCTTGCCGCCGCTGAGCACGTTCACCCAGTAGTAGTAGGCGCTGGCCGAGCAGTCGCTGGCGCCGTTCTTGTTGCTCACAAAGGCCAGCACGCCGTAGGCCACCACCGGGCGCACGTTGATGTGCTCGCCCGCAGCAATGTCGAGAAACCAGCCGCGCTGCGTGGCCCAGTCCACCGGGTTGTTGCTCATCGTATCCGTGGCGCGGTTATAGGTCTGCTGCACCAGGCTCGTGCGCGCGTTGCTCAGGCTGGTGTCATCACTGATGGCATAGATGGACTGCACCTTGTTGTTGCCCCAATCGCTGACATCGAGCGTGCGCCCCGTGCCCACCACCACCACGCGCTTGCCGCCGGCGCTGACCAGTTCGGGCGGCGTGGTCACGCCTTGCAGATCCCCCGCGGGGCCCTTGAGCACGGCCACCAGCTTGGGCGTGCCCTTGCCCGTGAGGTCGAAGCGCCAGACGTTGCCCAGCAAGTCGCCGCCGTACACGTACTGCACGCTGCCGTCAGCCTCGGCATAGGCCGCGATCTGCGCCAGGCCTGATTCGGCGCTGAGCGTGCCCGCGGCCACCACGAACTCTTTGATGACGGCGCCGGTTGTGGGGTTGAGCATCCACAGCCGGCCCTTGCCGTCGGCCGTGCTGTCGTAGCCCGATGTCACCAGCACCACCTGGCCGTCGCTCTGGCTCTTCACGATCAACGGCTTGCCCAGGGTCAAGCCCACCTTGGCCGCGGTGGTGCTGTCGCCCACGGCGGGGAATTGCCAGTTGGTCTTGGCGGCCAGCGCGCTTTCGCTCAGGCCGCGCGGCGCGCTCACATCCAGCGCATAAAAGCTGCGGCCACTCGGCCCCATGCCGGCCACCAGCAGCTTGCCGCCGGCACCGTTGCTGCCCACCGTGGGCGTGCCGTCCAGCCGCGTGCGGAACGCCCAGCCACGCGGCACCGTGGGCCCCAGGGTGGCCAGCACCGCGCGCGGCACAAAGGCCCACAGCTCCTTGCCGGCGTCGGCGCCGCGCGTTTCGAAGGCATGCAGCATGCCGTCGCCCGTGGGCACGTACAGCACGCCGTCACTCACGGCCGGTTCGGCATTGATGATGGCGCCCAGCCGGCTGGTGCGTTGGCGGAACAGCGTGCCTTCGTTGCTGCGCTCGCCGCGCAAATAGTTGATGACGTTGGCACTGGTGCCGTAGGTGTTGGACGGGTTGACCGTGGCGCCCACATTGGCCGCGGTGAACGCCACGCCGCCACCTGCGACGATGACGCGGGTGGTCCAGTCGCGCGCATCGAGCAGCGCCCCCGCGGCCCAGGTTTCGCTGCCCACCGAGCCGGTGGTCTTGTTGATGCCCAACGCGCGCACATCGCCCGACCAGCCCGCCGGGTTGTACGACGCACTGTAGACCTGGCCGTCGCCACGCCCCAGGTTGACGGTGGCCAGCGCCAATGAGCTTTGCGAACCGCGGAAATTCAAGATCTCGTTGATACCGGCTTGCAGGCTCTTGGCCGTTTCGTCGGGCGTGGTGGCCACATACATCTTGCCCCGGCCGTTGATGGTGGCGTGCCACAGGTCGTCGATCTGCGTGCGGTCTTGTGCCGTTGGCGCGGTCCAGGCGGGCGGGCTGCTGAAGGGGCTGGGCGTGGCCAACCCAGTCCATTGCAAACCCTTCAGGCCGAGCGTCAGGCCAAAGGTGTTCATGTGCGGGTTGGCGTTGCGGTCGGCGTTGGTCTTGGCTGCGTCTTCCAGCGGCACCTGGCCGGTGGTGAGGTCGCTGCGCAGGTTCAGCGTGTAGTAGGCCAAGGCGATGTCGGCGAGTGACTTGGCATGAATCGTCGAGTACGGCGCGCCACTGCCGTAGGTGGCCTGGGTGTAGCTGGGTACCGTGACGCTGGACGGCGCGGCAAAGCCGTCGGTCACCACGAAGGTGTTGTTGCGCTGGCAGGCGTATTGAATGATTTTGTTGCCCTGGGTGTCGTTGTCGGTGCGCTGGAATTGCGCACCGGCATAGAGCAGCGTTTCGCGCGTGGGCGTGCCGGCATTGCGCTCGGGTGTGTAGAACATGCCGGCCACGCGCAGGCGGTTGACGGATGACGACGTGGCATCAGCGTCAAACATCGTCACCGGCTGGCGGTTATTGAAATAGACCACGCCCATGCGCAGGCCCGACAGGTTCTCCATCACCTGGCCCATGCTGGCGGCCAGCATCAGGCGGCGCTTGCGGTAGTAGGTGAACCAGTTGGCGAAGTTCTGCATTTCGGCCGCATAGGTGCGGGTCGAATAAGGCGCAAAGCTGTTGCCGGACTTGATTTCGTAGCGCTTGAGTTTCTGGTCATCCGGCCCGAGCGCGCAGCTCACGTTGTCCACCGTGCCGCATTCGGCCGGCATCCAGTAGGTGGCCGGGTAGTAGCTCATCGAGGCCACGCAGGCCACCCGGCTGGCGGCGACGGTATACGGCACGCTCGAAGGCGCGCTGCCGCCATAGCAGTCGTGCACCGTGGCGCCGGCCGGGATGGTCATGCCGGCGGTGAAGGTGAAGCGCCAGTCGGTGTTGTTGTTCACCATGTTGGCGTCGAGCTTGAAGGTGCCGCTGCCATTGACCGGGTGCGACTTGGCAGCGCCGGGCGTCGCGTTGCCGAAGGTCTGCACGCCGCTGCCCAGGTCAGCCGGCGACCAGGGGTCGTAGGTCACGCGCGGGTCGTAGTAAATGGGGTTGTAGATGACCGAACGCACCCAGCCCACCTCACCCGTGGGCGGCACGGCATAGCCCAACGAGGTGTAGGGGTCGTCATACTGCCGGCTGCCCGCGGCCACACCGTTGGGGAAGAGGTAGAAGTATTCCCATTCGCCCGAGTTGCCACCCGGCAGCGGCTTGCCATTGGTCTTGCCCTTGGCGTTGGCATAGTCCCACCACAGCGTGCCGCCATTGGTGTCGAGCATCATCTCGAAGTCCATCGAGCCCGAGTCGTCGGTGGCGAAGATCAGGTTGGGCTTGGCCAGCACCGAAGCGCGCAGCGGCACATCGGCCACCTTGGTGGCGGCCGACGACGCCGCACCCCCCAGCAGCGCGGCCAGCGACAGCATGGAGGCAAGGATCTGGAGGGCGGTTTTCATGGGCAGGCCTTTCGGCTTCGCGAGGAATGGGGGAGCGCGCACACTGGCTGGGTGCGCATCAGGTGCCGCGCGTCATCAGCGCCTGCACCCAGGTCAAGGTGCCTTTGGGCCCGAGCACGCGGGCGGTGAGGCGGTATTGCGTGGCGTTGGGCGGCTCCGGCGGGTCGGGGTCGACCTTCTTCGACGCGGGCAGCGCCTTCTGCGCCACCAGGCATTGCGCCAACCGGTCGGTCACCGCGGCCACGCTGCACAGCCGCTCGGCCACCACGCGCACCTCATAGGCGCCCACGTTGGTGGCCGGCACGCCGGCCCAGTTGATGGTGGGCACGCCTTCGGCGTCCACGGCTTGAGGGGTTGACCAGTACCAGCCGCCGGTGTCCAGGCTTTCGTCGGGCAGTGCGCCGACTTGCGAAAAGGCGTTGTTCAGGCCCACTTCCGAGGCCTGCAGCGAGACTTCGCGGAACAGCGAATTGCCCGCAGCCATGGTGCCGATCTCGGTCATGCGGGCCAGGGCGATGCCGCCCATCAACATCACCGTCATCAGCACCAGCACCACCAGCATGGTGACGCCGCGTTGATTGACAGCCCCTCCCCGGATGGGTACATCCGGCGCTCGGCCCGCTTCGCGTTGATTGACGGCCGCCCCCAGCGGGGTTGAATTGATCGCTTTCATGGCGCCCTCATGCCCATCACCAGGTTGCGCAGCGGCACCACCACCATGGCGGTGCGGTAGCGGTAGCACTCCCAGTCGGCCACGTCGGGTTCGACGACGTCACCGAACAACACCGGCTTGGTGCGGGTGGATTCGCAAAAACCCAGCGCGTCGGGCTTCTCGCGCTGCGGGCTGCGTACCAGCACGGCGATGCGCAGCGCACGCACGCGCGTGATGTTGGCCGCGCTCAGTGCGGCCCAGCCGCCTTCGGCGTCTTCCCAGCTTTCCAGCGCGGTGCTGTTGGCCGCTGCGGCGCTAACGCCGTATTGCACGCGAAAGGCCATCACATTGCGCGCGATCACGCCGGTGGCACCGGTCAGTGGCCGCTCGAGCACCAGGTTGCCGCCGGTGACGCGGTAGCGGCTCCAGTTCAGCGTGCCCAGCACACCCACGCGCGCGCGTTCAGCAAAGGCCGGCGCGGCGGTGAAGGCGGCCTGGTTGTGCGCGCCGGTGTTGGCGAAGGTGAGCGTCTGTGGCGTGGTGGCGGTGGCCGCGGCCACGCCGGTGACGCTGCGCACCAGGCACGGCGCGGCGGCGGCGCCGGGCACCGGGGTCATCAACGCCGCGTCACCCACCTGCACAGGCAGGAATGAATCGAGCAAGGCGGTGCTGCCGTCCGAGGCGCCGCGCAGTTGCACCTTGGCGCCGCCTTCGACGCGGCTGCCGAACAGCACGTCGATGCGGTCATGCGGCAGTTCGCGCGTGATGCGCACCGGCACGAAGGCGGTGTTGTCGGCCAGCACCGCGGCGGCGTTGCTCAAGTCCAGCGTGGCACACAGGTAGGCGGAATCGCCAAAGAAACCGAGACCACCGGAAGACAGATCGTTCTTGATCGACGCCAGCGCCGTGGTCACGTTCACCGTGACCCCACCCGCGCCAATGCCCTGGCGCTGCGTGGCACTGAAGCTCAAGGCCGCGCCGGTGGCGGCCAGGCCAACCAGCAAGGCCACCACCATGCCGACCATGAGTTCAACGATGGACAGGCCACGCTGCGCGGCCGGTGCACGCAGTGCGCTGGACCTGTTGCCGAAGTCATGGCCGCACATCGGTCACCCCCACCAGCGCGCGTTGCTCTTGCGATTCACGGCCCCACCAACTTAACGTTACGGTCAAGCGGCCATCGTTGCCCAGCACGGCGCCGGCCGAAGCCGGCGCGGGCAACACTTCGGCGGCCGAGGCGGCCCAGGCCGTGGTGCGCGCACGCGCGGTGGCGTTGCCACAGGCGCCGGCCGGCGGCACGGTGTAGCAAGCGGCGTTGGCGGCGTCGACCAAGGCGGTGTTGAGCAACTCGTCACTCAACTGCACGGCCGTGGTGCGGTGTTGCGATTCAGTGGCCTGCATCACCAGGCGGTTTTGCAGCTTGGTCATGCCCAGGATGCCGAACGACAGGATGGCCAAGGCGATCAAGGCGTCGATCAGGCCGGCGCCTTGTTGATGCCGCGGTGGGCCAGGCATCCTCACGTGCAGTTCACCAGATGGCTGGCACACAGGCGCGTGGCGCCGCCGGCGTCGATGCGCAGGCCCGGGCAGCGCACGTCTGCCGAGCAGGTGACGCCGGTCTTGGCCAGGTTCACCACCGCGGTGGGCCCGCCAAACGGCGTGGGCCGCCCGTCGCTGCCGAACACGATGGTGGCCGCGCTGGCGCTCACATCGCCACTGAATGTGAAGCTGCGCAAGGTGGTGTTGGTGGCCACCTCGACGGTGTTGACCACCGTGGCGCTCACCACCAGCCGCACCCGCGCGTTGCGTTTGACGGCCTCGCTTTGCGCCATCAGCATTTCGCTGTACAGCGTGTTGCCGGCTTCGCGCAGCTTGGCGTTGTGGATGAACTCGCCGAAGTAAGTGCCCGAGGCCATGACCATCGCGCTGAGGATGGCCAGGGCCACCACCAGTTCGATGAGTGAAAAGCCGCGTGAAGCGTGGCGCATGGCGGTCTTCCGCATGGGGGTCAGGTCTTGCCTATTGCCTTCAGGTGTCGCACACCGCGCCGCGAGTCGTCCAGCAGTTGGTGGCCGGCACGCCCTTGGGGTGGGCCACGGTGCGGCGCAGGCCCACGTGGTTGATGCTGTAGCTGTAGCCGGCCATGCGCCCCGTGCCGGTGGCCGTGGCGGTGAAGTTCTGGTTGGCCGCGCTGAGCGCGCAGCTCAAGGTGAAGTCGGCGGCGGTGGGCAGGTTGGCGGCACAGGCCGCGCCGTTGGCATAGGTGCCGGTGTCTTGAAAGCGCTGCTCCATGCGCGTGAGGTAGGCCGACAAGGCATCGAGTGCCGCGGGCACACGCGAACGCTTGAGGTAGCTGCTGTACGCCGGCAAGGCCACGGCGCTCAAGATGCCGATGATGGCCACGACGACCATGACTTCGATCAACGTGAAACCGCTTTGACGACGGGTGTTCATTTTCTTTCTCCATTGGCTGCCGATAACAGCATGGTGCGCAGGCCGCCGCCGCACCAGCCGAACCTGGCACGCTCATGACCAGGACACTTCAAGTCACATTTCGGCGCGCCTGCCCCCGACTTGAGCGCCGCACCCAAGGCCAAGCGTGACACCTGGCACGGCCGGTCGCTCGTTCGTAATAACTGTGTAACCGCCCTCAACTCAACCGGCGCCCGGCCGAAATGGCGAGGGATGAAAGCCCACTCGTCCCTCTTCTCATCACGCCGCAGTGGCCCAGCTCACATCGCGCCGCGCGGCTTCACGCTGGTCGAGTTGATGGTGGCGCTGGTCGTGGCCTCCATCCTGGCCAGCGTGGCCGTGCCGTCGTTCCTGGCCAAGCTGCGCCAGGCGCGGCGCGCGGATGCGCTGGACATCACCACCCAGGTGGCGCACGCCCAGGAACGCTGGCGCGCCAACAACCTGAGCTATTCGGCCCAACTCGTCACCGACCTGGGTTTTGCCAGCAGCACCAGCCCGAACGCCTACTACACGCTCACCCTGGCCTCGGCCACGGGCACCGGCTACACCCTCACCGCCACGGCCGCCAGCGGCAAGAGCCAGGCCGGTGACACCGGTTGCGCCACGCTGGTGATGACCGTGACCAACGGCAACGCGGCCTACACCCCCGCGGCGTGTTGGAGCCGGTGATGGCGCGCCACGTGCCACAGCGCCAGGCAGATCGCACCGCGCGCGGCTTCACGCTGGTGGAGTTGCTGGTGGGCATGGCCGTGGCCAGCCTGCTGGCCATGGTGGCGGTGCCGAGCTTTGCCGAGATCGCCGCGCGCATGCGCCTGGAAGGCGCCATGTCCAGCCTGGGCAGCGACATTCAATATGCCCGCAGCGAAGCCCTGCGCCGCCGCGCCACGGTGAACTTTCGCACCAACGCCGGCGGCAACACATACACCATCTTCACCGGCACCGTGGCCACGCCCAATGTGCTCAAGACCGTGACGCTGGGCAACGGCCTGGGCTTGTCGAGCAGCGTGGCCGTGGCCTATGACCCGATGCGCAACTTTGCCGACGCCGCCACCAGTGTGACGGCCAGCGCCAGCGGCACCAGCGCGTCGTTGCGCGCCGTGATCAACGCGGTGGGGCGCTTGCAGGTGTGCTCGCCCAGCGGCAGCTTCAAGGGCTACGTGTCGTGTTGAGGCGCCCGCTTGGCCCGCTGCTGGCGCGGCACACGGCGCGCGGCCTGTCCCTCATCGAACTGATGGTCGGCGTGGCCGTGGGCTTGATCGTGGTGGGCGGCGCGGTCAAACTCTTTTCCACCAACCTCGCCGCCACGCGCCGCGTGCAGGCCGAGACCCGGCTGAACCAGGACCTGCGCGCCGCCGCCGACCTGGTGGCGCGTGACCTGCGCCGCGCCGGCTATTGGGGCAACGCCATCCTGGGCACGCAAGCGCAGGGTGCCACGGCGACCACCGTCGTCAACCCCTACCGCGAAACGATTGTGAGCGCCGGCACGTTGAGCTATGGCTTCTCGCGCGACACCACCGAAAACAACACGCTGGACGACACCGAGCGCTTCGGCTTTCGCGTGCAAAGCGGCAGCGTGCAAATGCAAACCGCCGCCGGTGTGTGGCAAACCGTGACCGACCCGAACCAGGTCAACGTGCTGGCCTTCACCATCACCCCCACCACCACCACGCTGGGCCTGGGCCATTTGTGCCCCAAGACCTGCACCACGGCCTCTGCCACCTGCCCCACGGTGCAGGTGCGCCGCTATGACGTGCAGCTGCAGGGGCGCTCGGTGCGCTATGCCGACATGGTGCGCACGCTGCCGCTTTCAGTGCGCGTGCGCAACGAACGGCTGGAAGGCGTGTGCCCGGCATGACTAACGAAAGGCTCCAGCCATGACAAGGCTACACACCCACCACCAACGCGGCGTGGGCACCCTGGCGGTGTCTTCGCTGCTGTTGTTCGTGGTCTCGATCGTCGCCTTCTACCTGAACCGCACCACCCTGTTCGAGCAAAAGACCTCGGCCAACCAGATGCAGGCCACGCAGGCCATGGAGGCCGCCGAGGCCGGCATCGAATGGGCCACCGGCATGCTCAACCTGCCCTACGACATCAGCACCTCGTGCGCCGCGCTGTCCACCACCAACGCCTCGTTTCGCAAGCGCTATGTGGTGACGCAGTGGAACGCCGCCACCAGCCCCACCACCAACGTGGTGGCCGCCACCAACACCTTCCCCGGTTGCCGCCTGCTGGCCACGGGCTTGACGTGCAGTTGCCCCGATGTGCCGGCCAGCGGCAGCGCCGTGGCCAGCCTGGGCACCACGGCCGCGCCCAGCTTCACCGTGGCCTTTGCCGACGTGTCGGGCGACGCTGAAGCGGTGCGCATCACCGCCTGGGGCTGCACGGCGCAGGCTGCAGCGTGCACCCAGAGCACGGCCGGCGGGGCGGACGCGAATGCGTCGGTGAGTGTGATCGTCAAGCTGCGCCCGATCTTGCGCGCCGCGCCGGCCTCGCCGCTGACCTGCGGCACCTCGTGCACGGTGGGCGGCTCGTACAACATCATCAACGGCGACATCCCCACCAACGGCATCTTGGTCAACGCCGGCACCACCATCTCCACGTCGCCGGGCACCAGCATGACCACCCTGCCCGGCGCACC
>JANMYI010000354.1:0-4377 GCA_031381955.1 Burkholderiales bacterium | reverse complement strand
CTGGCTGCATTGGCCTGCCAATGGCCTTGTGCGGCGGCTTGCTGCAAACCTTGAAGCAGCTCATCCACCGCCTGCCCGCCATCCACCGACTGGTTGCACAACAGCACCAGGTCGCAGCCTGCGTTCAGGGCGGCGATGGCTGCTTGTGCATAACTGACCTCGCGCCCGTCGAGCTGGCGCGCGCCGGCCATGCTCAGGTCATCACTGAACACGGCGCCGGTGAAACCCAGCTTGCCGCGCAAGATGTCTTGCAGCCAGCGCGTTGAAAAACCGGCAGGTCGGGCATCGACCTTGGGGTACACCACATGCGCCGGCATCACCGCGGCCAGGCTGCTGCTGAGCCATTCATAGGGCTTCACATCGTCAGCCAGCAAGGCCTTGAGCGAGCGCTTGTCGATGGGGGTGTCAACGTGGCTGTCGGCCTTCACATGGCCGTGGCCTGGGTAGTGCTTGCCGCAGTGCGCCATGCCGGCTTGCAGCAGCCCATGCATCAGGCTCTTGGCCAGCAAGGTGGCCACACGCGGGTCGCGGTGAAAGGCGCGGTCGCCGATGACGTTGCTGCTGCCATGGTCGAGGTCGAGCACCGGGGTGAAGCTGAAGTCGACGCCGCAGGCGCGCAGTTCAGCGCCCAGCACATAACCGGTGGCTGAAGCGGCGTCGGTGGCGGCCAGGGCGTCTTGCAGCCACAGTTCGCCCAGGGCGCGCATGCTGCCCAGGTGCGTGAAGCCATCGGTCTTGAAGCGCTGCACGCGGCCGCCTTCATGGTCTACACAGATCAACACATCGGGCCGCAGCGCCTTGATTTCAGCGCACAAACTGGTGAGCTGGCGGCGGTTTTCCCAGTTGCGCGCAAACAGGATCAGCCCGCCGGTGAGCGGGTGCTTGAGGCGGCGCCGGTCATCGGCATTCAACGCCGTGCCGGCCACATCGAGCACCACGGCGGACGGGTACGGCACGGGGTCAGTTTTCATCTTTTCCCTCTTTGATTTGCACCACCACAATGGCGGTGGCGTAGTCGGTCTCGTCGCTCATGCTCACCTGGGCGTGCAGGCCGCGCGCCGCGCACCACTGCGCCAGCGCGCCATGCAGTTGGACGGTGGGCCGGCCGCTGGCGGCGTTGATGATTTCGCAATCGCGCCAGCGCATGGGCGAGTGCAGCCCCAGGCCGATGGCCTTGGAAAAAGCTTCCTTGGCCGAAAAACGCGTGGCCACGTAGCGCACGCCGCGCGCCGGCGAGCGGGCCGTGCGTGCGCGCCAAACACCCAGCTCCACCGGCCCGAGCACACGCAAGGCAAAACGCTCGCCGTGGCGGGCCAGGGCGGCCTCGATGCGGCGGATGTCGATGATGTCGGTGCCGATGCCGTAGATCATGCGCGGCCCGGCTTAAAGGCGGCACGGATGCACGCTTGGTAGCGCCGCACGGTGTCTTCCAGCCCGAACTCGACGGCCGCCGCGAACAAGGCATGGCCGATGGACACTTCCTGCACCGCGGGCACGGCGCGCAGAAAGTCGCCCAGGTTGGCCAGGTTCAGGTCGTGCCCGGCATTGAGTGCCAGGCCGCAGGCTTGCGCGGCCTGGGCTGCATCGGCATAACGTTTCAATTCACTCGCCTGCGCCAGCGTGCCATGGGCGCGCGCATAGGCCTCGGTGTACAGCTCCACGCGCTGCGCGCCCAGCGCGCGCGCCGCGGCCATGGCGTGCGGCTGCGGGTCCATGAACAGGCTGACGCGAATGCCCAGCTCGTGCGCTTCTTCGATCAGCGGGCGCAGCTTTGCACCATCAGCGGCCAGGTTCCAGCCGTGGTCTGAGGTGTGCTGGCCGGCAGCGTCGGGCACGAAGGTAGCTTGCTGTGGGCGGTATTGGCGCAGCAGCGGCATCAGGTTGTGAAACGGGTTGCCCTCGATGTTGAATTCCACCTGCGGCCAGGCTTGCAGCAGGCGATGCAGCGTGCCGACATCGGCCGCACGAATGTGGCGCTCGTCAGGCCGCGGGTGCACGGTGATGCCGTCAGCCCCGCCTTGCAGCGCCAAGGTGGCCATGTGCGCCAGGTTGGGCATGTCCAGCGGGCGGGAATTGCGCAGCAAGGCCGCACGGTTCAGGTTGACCGACAGCGCCGTGCGAACGCGCCGCGCGCCGGTTTCGAAGGCCACCATGGGGTTCATGATTTCTGCATTCAGGGGTGATCGAGCAGGCGCTGCACGTCGGCCAGGGCCTGGCGGCTGCGCAGTGTGCGTGTGCCCAAATGATAGTGAAGCAATTCACGCAGCACGCCGCGCAAGGGTTGGCGCGCCTGGGCGCAGGCGGCGTGCAAGGGCTGCGCCATGCCGGACTCCAAGGCCGCCTGCAGGGCCAGCCACTGCGCGCCACTGAGCCCGCCCTCGTCGGCCTGGGCCGCGCGCAAACCAGCTTCGCCGTGCAAGGTGTAGCGCGCAGCCGGCTCCAGCGGCTGCTGGGTCTGCGTTTGGCGGTGCAGTTCGGGCAGCACGCCAGTGTGGCGCAGCAAGTTGATTTCAAAGGCACGCAACGCGGCCTGCACCGCGCCCTCGTCGCTGCTGGCCAAGTGCGGCAACGCCTGGTCATAAGCGTCGAAGAGTTGCGGGTGCGGGTCTTGCCGGGCCAGCAGCTTCATCAACAGCTCGTTGAGGTAGTAGCCCGAGAACAAAGCCGCGCCGTGCAACCAGGCGCTGCCGCCCACCCATTCGGCGCTGCGCAGCGTTTGCACTTCGGGGTTTTCAGCCTTGGCGCTGGCCGGAAAGGTCACACGCAAAGGGTGGAACGGCAGCAGCAGCGAGCGCCACTGTGAATGCGGCTTCTTCGCCCCCTTGGCGGCCACTGCGATGCGGCCGCGTTCGCGGGTGAACAGATCCAGGATCAGGCTGGATTCGCTCCAGTCGTAGTGGTGCAGCACATAGGCGCTGGTTTGAGCGCCAGCCTTGGCCTTCATGAGCGAATGTGGCTCTGCCACTTCGCTCATCCCCCTCGGCGGGCCTGGCGCAAAGCGACAGGTCTGGGGGCGCTCATTCGTAGCCGAAGCTGCGCAGATGAGTCTCGTCGTCAGCCCAGCCCGAGCGCACCTTGACCCAGATCTGCAAGTACACCTTGCCCTGCAGCAAATGTTCGAGCTCATGCCGCGCTTCGGTGCCGATGCGCTTGAGCCTCTCACCGCCGCCGCCGATGATCATGCCCTTGTGCGCCTCGCGCTCGACGACGATGGCGGCGTCAATGCGGCGCAATGCGCCCTCTTCTTCATAGCGCTCAATGACCACCGTGCTGGTGTACGGCAGCTCGTCACCGGTGAGGCGAAAGAGTTTTTCGCGGATGATTTCGCTGGCCAAAAAACGGTCGCTGCGGTCGGTGAGCGCGTCTTCTTCGTGCAGCCAGGCCTGTTGCGGCAAGTAGGGCTCGAGCACGCCGAACAGGCGCTGCACGTCGGCCGCGCGCTGGGCCGACATGGGCACAAATTCGGCGAACGGGTGCCGCACCTGCATGGTCTTCAGCCAGGGCAGCACGTCGTTTCGACGGTGAATCGCATCGAGCTTGTTGGCCACCAGCACCACCGGCTTGCCGGCGGGCAGCAAGCTGAGCACCTTTTCGTCTTGCGGGCCAAAGCGCCCTGCCTCGACCACGAACAGCACCACGTCGACATCCGACAACGACGAGACCACGGTGCGGTTGAGCGTGCGGTTCAGCGCCGCAACGTGCTTGAGCTGGAAGCCCGGCGTGTCGACGAAGATGAATTGCGACGCACCCAGGGTGCGGATGCCGGTGATGCGGTGGCGTGTGGTTTGCGCCTTGTCGGATGTGATGCTGATCTTCTGCCCCACCAAGGCATTGAGCAGCGTGCTCTTGCCCACGTTGGGCCGGCCCACGATGGCCAGCAGGCCACAGCGTTGCGGCACGGTTGCGGCGGCGCTGGCCGTGGCGGGTGTGGTGTCGTCGGTCATCGCGGGCCCGGTCTGGTGTCGCCGCGTTCGCGCAGCAGGTCGAGCAGCAACCGCGCCGCCTCTTGCTCGGCAATGCGGCGCGAGCGGCCTTCACCGCGGGCGCTGAGTTCGATCGCCGGCACGGCGCATTCCACCTCGAAGGTCTGTGCATGCGCCTTGCCCCGCGTGCTGGTGATGCGGTATTCGGGCACCGCCAGGCGGCGGCCCTGCAACCATTCCTGCAGCTCGGTCTTGGCGTCCTTGCTCCAGCTTTGCGCGTCGCCGCCTGCGATCATCTCGCCGAACAAACGCCTGGCCGCTTCCTGGGTGGGCGCAAAGCCGCCGTCGAGCATGATGGCGCCGAGCACGGCTTCCAGCGCATCAGCCAAGATTGACGCGCGCTGCGCGCCGCCGCTGCGCGCCTCCGAGTCCGACAAGCGCAGCAACTCGGGCA
>JANMYI010000318.1:0-3569 GCA_031381955.1 Burkholderiales bacterium | reverse complement strand
AAGCGGCAAGGAGATCACCGAGTGAACAAGACTGCGGCCAAGTCAGCGGCCGGCACGGCCAGCACGAGCAGCAAGGCAAAGACGGCAAGCACCGCGGCCAAGAAGCCGGCGGCAAAGACCGCCAAAGCGCCTGCGCAGGTTGCCAAGGCCGCGCCAAAGCCCGCACCAAAGCCCGCACCCAAGCCGGCTCTCAAGGCCGCGGCAAAGCCAAGCGCCACACCGCACCCGGTACCAGCCGCGAAACTCGCACCAACGCCGGCAGCTAAACCAGCATCAGCACCGCCGGCCAAACCAACATCAGCGCTGGGCGCGAAAGCAGCACCCGCACCGGCAGTGAAACAAGCCCCCGCACCGGCGGCGAAATCCACGCCCGCGAAGGCGGCCACACCCGGCCCTGCCGCCACAAAAACAACTGTCACCACGGCCTCCCGGCCGGTCAAGGACCCTATGGCGCAAGCCACGACCAAACCCCCGTCTGCTGCCAAGGCAACTGCCAGCAAGGCCGCACAGGCCAAGAACGCCCCCACCGAAGCGGCCAACACCGTGCCCGTGTTGACCGTGCCCGGCAACCGCTTCACCGACCGTTTTGCCCCCTTGCGCCCCACCGCGCGCGGCATGCCCGAGCAACGCGAGTGGGTCAAACCGACCGTCAAGTCGGACCCCAAGTTGGCCAATGCCTGGAAGACCAAGACCGGGCGCGAACTCAGCGTGGATGAGCTGTTCGCCATGCCCGAGGCCGAATACATGAACGACAAGCAGCTCGATTTCTTTCGCGCCCGCTTGCAGCAACTGAAGGACGACTTGCTGTCCAATGCCGGCGAAACCACCGAGCACCTGCGTGAAGACACCAGCATCGTGCCCGACCCCGCAGACCGCGCCACCATCGAAGAAGAGCACGCACTGGAATTGCGCACGCGTGACCGCGAGCGCAAGCTGTTGAAAAAGATCAGCCAGTCGCTGACGCGCGTGGAAGCGGGCGACTACGGCTTTTGCGACGAGACGGGCGAGCCCATCGGCCTGGCCCGGCTGGTGGCCCGGCCCACGGCCACGCTGTCACTTGAAGCGCAGCAGCGCCGCGAGATGAAGCAAAAGATGTTCGGGGACTGAGCGCCCCCGCGCCGCGCCCGCACGAAGCCTCTATGAGCGAGCCCAAGGACAGCGAGAGCTTCTTTCGCAAGGTGGTGCGCTTCGTGGCCAACCCGGCCACCGACTGGACGCAGATCGCCCGCGGTGAAGACGCCCGCACCGGCGAGCTCGAAAAGAGCGAGCTCAAAGCCATGGTCGAGCGCAAGCGGCGCAACGATTTCGTGCGCAAGCGCGAGTTCGACATGCTGCGCAAGCTGCGCCGCGAAGGCTTGAGCGCCGAACAACTGGCGGTGCTCGGCGGCTCATCACGGCTCGATGACGGCGAATCGCGCATCTCTGAAATCAGCGTCACCCGCGCCGACAGCGGTGTGAAGGCCAAGATCGACGAGATCGAACAGCAAATGGTGGGCGACCCGCTGACCGGCGGGCCGCGCATGGCGCGCAATGTCAGCTTCGACACCCCTACCGAGCCGGCCGTGCTGACCCGGCACGCACCGCTGCTCAAGCCGCGCGACCCGGGCCCGCCGCTGCTGGACGACGACGACAACGACATCCTGCCGGCCTTGCCACCCCTGCCTGCCGGCGACCTGCCCGGTCTGCCGCCGTTGCCAGCGGGTGTTGGCCTGGCGCCCGGCCTGGCACCGCTGGCGCCGATGCACATGGCCGCTCGGCATGATGCGCGCAATGTCGCCACGGGCTTTCACGTCGAGGTCAGCGAGGTCATGCACGACCCTGACCTGGATGAAGCCGTCATCGCCTTTGCCAACGCCGACTTCGGGCCGTGTGAGCATTCCATCACCCAGCTCATCCGCAGTGGCGGCGCGCGCGCCCAGCATGCCGAAACCTGGCTGGTCATGTTTGACCTGTACCGTGCCACCGGCCAGCAGCAGCCGTTCGAGAACCTCGCCTACGAATACGCGCACCAGTTCGGCTGGTCGGCGCCGCAGTGGTTTTCCATGCCCAAGCTGGTGGCCGACGCGGCGGCCGCCGTGGCCGACGAGCGGCCGCTGGGTCGCACCCGGGTGCATGGCGACGCCGGCTGGGTCTGCCCGGCCCACCTCGACATCGAGGCCGTGGCCCGCCTGCGCTCGCAGACCCTGCAAATGCCGCTGCCCTGGATCTTCGACTGGAGCCCGCTGCGCAGCGCCGACGCCGAGGCCGCCACCCAGTTCTCAACCCTGCTGCGCAGTTGGGCGCCGCAGTCGATCGAAATGCGCTGGCAGGCCGGCCAATGCTTGCTCGATGTGCTGCACGAGTGCGCCCCCACCGGCATGCGCGACGCCGACCCGGCTTTCTGGCTGGCGCGCCTGGACGTGCTGCGCCTGGCCAACCGGCCCGATCAGTTTGACGAAGTCGCCATCGACTATTGCGTCACCTACGAAGTCTCGCCACCGTCGTGGGAGGCGGCGCGCTGCCGCGCTTCGCTCAGCGGCACCGGCTTGAACAGCCTGGGCCCGCATTCGGTGATCAGCGAGTTGCCGGCCACGTTCATGGAGTCGGGCCTGCACGAAGACGCCGTCAGCCAGGTGCAGACGGCGCAGATCGAACTGTCCGGCCAGTTGATGGGCGACATCAGCACGGTGCTGAACCGGCTCAACGGCGAGCTTGGCGCCGCCACCGTGATCAACGTCTCGTGCACCAAGCTGATCCGCGTCGATTTCATTGCCGCGGGCGACCTGTTGAACTGGGTGCTCTCCAAGCGCAGCGAAAAGCGCAGCGTGATGTTCACCGAGGCACACCGCCTGGTGGCACTGTTTTTTGGTGCCATGGGCATCAATGAACACGCGCGGGTTCAGGTGCGCAAAAACTGATCGCGCTGCAAGGCGCGGCTGGTCAGGGTCAACATGGAAACCTTCCACGGCACCACCATCGTCAGCGTGCGCCGCGGCGCCCTGGTGGCCATTGGCGGCGACGGCCAGGTCACGCTGGGCACCACCATCGTCAAGGCCGGCGCGCGCAAGGTGCGAAAGCTTTTTCACGGCCAGGTGCTGGCCGGTTTTGCCGGCTCCACGGCCGACGCCTTCACGCTGTTTGAACGCTTCGAGGCCAAGCTTGAAAAGCACCAGGGTCACCTCACCCGCGCCGCAGTGGAGCTGACCAAAGACTGGCGCACCGACCGCGTGTTGCGCCGCCTGGAAGCCATGCTCGCCGTGGCCGATGCGCAGGCCTCGCTCATCATCACCGGCAACGGCGATGTGCTCGAACCCGAGCACGGCATCATCGCCATCGGCTCGGGCGGGCCCTATGCCCAAGCCGCTGCGCGCGCCCTGCTGGCGCACACGGAAATGAGCGCCGAACAGGTGGTGAAGAAGGCGCTGGAAATTGCCGGCGAAATTTGCATCTACACCAACCAGCACCACACCATTGAATCGTTGGGCACGGCATGAGCCTGCACGGCCGCCCGAAAGGCTCATCAACCGCAGTGCAAGGCACGGAGGTTTCCTGATGAGCGTTGGTTCACTGACACCAGCAGAGATCGTTGC
>JANMYI010000293.1:0-2298 GCA_031381955.1 Burkholderiales bacterium | reverse complement strand
ACACCTTCATGACGGCCACCTGCAAACTGCCGCCGGCGCAGGCCTACGGCAACATGGTGGAGCTGAAGATGATCGAACTCTCGCCCCTGAGCGCAGCGGCGAAGGCTGAACTGGCGCTGGAGGCGGGCATACCGGCGGGCGTGTTCAACATCGTTCACGGCACCGGCAAGTCCGCGGGCGAGCCGCTGTGCGCGCACCCCGATGTGCGCGCCATTTCCTTCACCGGCTCCACCGCCACAGGCCCGCGCATCGTGCAGGCCGCGGGGCTGAAGAAGTTCAGCATGGAACTCGGCGGCAAGAGCCCGTTCGTGGTGTTTGAAGATGCTGACCTGCCGCGCGCGCTCGACGCCGCGCTGTTCATGATCTTCAGCAACAACGGCGAGCGTTGCACCGCGGGCAGCCGCATCCTGGTGCAGCAAAGCATCTACGCTGACTTCGTGGCGCGTTTCGTCGAGCGCACCAAACGCATCAGCGTGGGCGACCCGCTGCACGAGCACACCCTGGTCGGGCCGATGATCAGCCCGGCCCACTTGAACAAGGTGCTCAGCTACATCGAAGCCGGCCCGCGCGAAGGCGCCACCATGCTGTGCGGCGGCCTGTCCCAGCCCGACTTGCCGGCCCACCTGCAGCGCGGCAACTTCGTGCTGCCCACGGTGTTCGCGGATGTGAACAACCGCATGCGCATTGCGCAGGAAGAAATCTTCGGCCCGGTGGCCTGCTTGATTCCGTTCAAAGACGAGGCCGACGCGATTGCCCAGTCCAACGACATTGCCTACGGTCTGAGCAGCTATGTCTGGACCGAAAACCTCGGCCGTGCCCACCGCGTGGCCGCGGCCATCGAGGCCGGCATGTGCTTCGTCAACAGCCAGAACGTGCGCGACCTGCGCCAACCCTTTGGCGGCACCAAGGCCAGCGGCACCGGGCGCGAAGGCGGCACCTGGAGCTACGAGGTTTTTCTGGAGCCCAAGAACGTGTGCGTCAGCTTGGGCTCGCACCATATTCCGCATTGGGGCGTCTGATGAATCAAGTGCAGATCTTGTTTCCGCTGGCGGCCATGATGCTGCTCACCAGCGTGGTCATGGCGCTGATGCTGCGCGAGCGCATTGCCGAGATGAAGGCGCGCCGCATCCACCCGCAAAAGGTGGCCAGCAGCACGCAGATGAGCGCGGTGCTGCAAAACACCCGCGCGGCCGACAACTACAAGAATCTGTTCGAAATGCCGGTGCTGTTCTACGCCCTGTGCCTGGCGCTGCTGGCCACGCAGATGGCGAGCCCGCTCTACCTGGCCGGCGCCTGGGCCTATGTGCTGCTGCGCTGCGTGCACAGCTTCATCCACATTGGCTACAACAAGGTGATGCATCGCTTCCAGGTCTTCGCGCTCAGCGCCACCTTGCTGCTGGTGATGTGGCTCGCGTTCGCCGTGCAACTCTGCAACAAGCTCTGAGATCAACATGGGCACGCTCGCACTCGCCGCCAAGATCACGCATGTGCCGTCGATGTACCTCAGCGAGCTGGAAGGCCCGCACAAGGGCTGCCGCCAGGCGGCGATCGACGGCCACGTTGAAATCGGCCGCCGCTGCCGCGCCCTGGGCGTGGACACCATCGTGGTGTTCGACGTGCACTGGCTGGTGAATGCCGACTATCACATCAACTGCGCGCCCGGTTTCAGCGGCGTGTACACCAGCAACGAGTTGCCGCACTTCATCCACAACATGCCGTATGCCTACCCGGGCAACACCGAGTTGGGCCAGGCCATCGCCCGCGTGGCCAACGACATGGGCGTGCGCACCCAGGCACACAGCGCCACCACGCTTGAACTCGAATACGGCACCCTGGTGCCCATGCGCTACATGAACGCCGACCAGCACTTCAAGGTGATCTGCGTCAGCGGCTGGTGCATGTGGCACGACCTGGCCGAGAGCGCGCGCTTCGGCCTGGCGGTGCGCCGCGCCATTGAAGAGCAGTACAGCGGCAACGTGGCGGTGTTTGCCAGCGGCTCGCTCAGCCACCACTTTGCCAACAACGGCCAAGGCCCGCAGTTCATGCACAAGGTGTGGAACCCGTTCCTCGAAACCATGGACCGAACCGTGGTGGGCATGTGGCAGCGCGGCGACTGGGCCACCTTCATCGACATGCTGCCCCTGTACAACGAAAAATGCTGGGGCGAAGGCGGCATGCACGACACCGCCATGCTGCTCGGCGCCTTGGGTGGGCGCGCCTACACGCAGGGCGTGGAAGTCATCACGCCGTACTTCGGCAGCTCGGGCACCGGGCAGATCAACGCCGTGTTTCCGGTCG
>JANMYI010000279.1:0-13077 GCA_031381955.1 Burkholderiales bacterium | reverse complement strand
TGCCCCAGCGCGCCACCCGGCCGGTGACCAGCGCGCCTAACACCACCATCCACAGGCCGGCGAGCAGGCCCTGGCCCCATTGCCCGGGCGAGAGCCAGGCATGCGGCAACCACATCAGCGCCGCGAACGCCGCCAGGTTGGCCGGGTTGAGGAAGTGGCCGCGCGCGGAGCCCGCACCGGCGCGCAGCAGGAACTTGCTCGACATGGCCACGCCGGCCAACAGCGGGTGCAGCCACAGCACATCACTGCGCACCAGGATGCTGATGCCGCACCCACTCACCACCGCACTCAGGTAGCCGCCCCAGCGCTTGCGCGTAGGCAGCTTGAGCGAAAACTGCCAGAACGCCTGTGTGCCCAGCGCGGCGGCGAAGGTGAGCGCCACTTGAATGGGCAGCAAGGCGAAGTCGCGCGCCACAGCGCCGAAGGCCAGCAGCGCGAGCAGGAAGGCGATCTGGAAGACGCGCGCATCCAGGCGCTGCCAGGCTTGAAGCGCGGTGGCGTTCATGGCCGTTCCTTGCCGAACAGGCGCTGCCACCAAACATCAGGCTGCGCGGGTGAGTCGCCGATCGGCATCACGCCGGCATAGCGCCGGGCTTCATCGGCATTCCAGCCGGTGACGCGCATCAGCGTGGCGGCTTGCTCGCGTTGGCGGCGCGGCAAGTCGAGCTCGAAGTAGCGCCGGGCCTGCTCGACGCTGCCCAGCTGGCTGGCGCGGCAGGCTTGCACGCAGGCCTGCACATCACCGCGGCCGGCCCCGCTGGCGCAGGCGTTCTCGCAGTCGAACGCGGCGGCTTTGTCGCGACACTCCTGCACGCTGCCTTGATGCGGGTGCTGCAAGACATAGCGCGTCTGCCAGTTCTGGCGGTCTTGCGTCTGCACGAACATCAGGTCTTCAGGAAAAGTGGCCGGCGTGTAGCGCACATGCAGCCGGGTGAGCAGCGCGTTTTGCGCGCCGTTTTGCAGGCCGCGCGGCCGCGCCACCGCCTCGGCCACGGCTTCATCGGCGAGCCAGAACACACCCGCGCTGCGCAGCTCTTCCGGGCGCAGCGGGTCGGCGGCGCAGGGGTCGCACCAGGCCATGTCCCAGAAGTATTCGGTGAAGACCACGCGGTGCTCTTCCTGCTTGGCCTGGTGGTCGAACATCGCCTTGTAGAAGGTCTTGAAGTCGCGCTTCACGCCGGCCGGCAAGTTCAGGTTGGCGGGCAACTTCACGGTGCGGTAGTTGCTGCTTTCCACGCGCCCGCCGCGGGTGAGCACATAGGCGATCAGGTCTTGCGGCTTGCTGGGCTCGGCGTTGATCATGCCCAGGCGCAGGGGCAGCATGAACTTCTCGCTCTCGAACGCGAATTGCAGCGGGCGCAAGTACTGCACGCCGCTGTTGGCCTGCTCTTTCACATTCACCTTGGCCACGAAGAACTTCATGTCCAGCGCCACGTACGGCTTGAGCGCAGCGGCCGCACCGCGTGGCATGCGGTAGCCGTTCTCGTTCAGCCAGATCTCAAGACCCTGGCTTTGCTTGGCCGAAAGCATCACGATGTCGTATTCGCCCACCGTGTAGCTGGCTTCCACCGCCACGCCCAGCGCCTTGGCGCGCTCGGCCAAAGCTGCCATCGGGGCGGCGGACGCGCGCTGGGACGCGAGGTCGGACATGCCGTGCCGCTCGCGGCGGTCTAGCCGCCCCACCGGGCACGGGTCGGGGTCGAAGTACTCGGCCAGGCGCGGCGCGGAATACGCATCTAACCGTTCAAACAACTTTTTGTCGCCGATGCGCACCTGGCCGCGCTGCAAGACCTGCGGCACCGGCACCACCAGCGCGAACTCTGTCAGCGGGCCTTTGAAATCATTCAGCATGGAGATCACGGTGCGCGGCCCGTCGCGCACCAGGATCACCTGGCTGGCTTCGTTGAACAGGCCGGCATCGGCCTTGCCGGCGAAGAAGCCGCAAAAGGCTTGCGCGTGGGCGGCCACACCCAAGGCCAGGGCGGCCAGGGCGTGTCTGAATAAGCGTGCAGTGGGCATGGGTCGCGCTCCAAAAGTGGTGAGTCACGACCCTTGCACGCGCCAGGCCGGCGCCGCGGGTTAACTATTTTCTGGCGCTCTTAGAAATCGCGCTGCCAGACTTCACTCACCAGATCGGGCCCGAACTCGCCATAGGCTTGGGTCTCGACCAAGCTGAAGCCCTGCGCTTCATAGATGCCGCGCGCGGCCAGCAGCGCGTTGTTCGTCCACAGCATGATCCTTTGGTAGCCCGCCGCTCTCGCATGCTCCACGCACTGCGCCACCAGGCGCTTGCCCAGGCCCATGCCGCGCGCGCCGGGCTCCAGGTACAACAGGCGCAACTGCGCGGTGGTGGCGTCGCGGCGCACCAGCATCACCGAGCCCAGCACCTGGCCGCCGTATTCGGCCACCCAGCAGCGTTCGCACGCTGGGTCGTGCTGGCGCAGGAAGTCGGCCACGATCTGCGCCACCGTGGCCTCGATCTGCATGTTCCAGCCGTATTCCTGCGCGTACAGGGCACCCTGGCGGTGCACGATCCAGCCCATTTCACCCGCCCGCGGCTGGCGCAACACCACGCCCAGCATGGCGTCGGCGGCGCGCTGCGCCTCCACCTCGCGCAAGGCCGCTTTCAGCAACACCTGGCTGGCTTCAACCTGCGCCGCTGCGTGCTGCGGGCCGGGTGGGCGGCCAGGCGCCTGCACCTGGAACAACGATTCGGATCCAGACACCATGCAACGCTCCCTGTGTGACCGCCGAATGCCGGCTTCAGCTGGAGGTTAGCAGATGAACCCCGCGGTTAGGGGGTTGCGCTTGGTGCAAATTCGTAGTCGAAAACGAGGATGCATCGCACTCAACAAACGGTTAGCGTTCGCGCCGTTTAATCTTTGCCCGGCGGCGTGAGCAGGGGAATGGCGCCATCCGACCCCGCGCCGAGCAGCCCGGTGCGGGTGTAGATGCCCAGCTTGTCGCGCGTGTCGGCAATGTCCATGCCGCGCAGCGTGAGCTGGCCGATGCGGTCGGCCGGGCTGAACATGCCGGCACCGCGCTCCATGGTCAACCGCTCGGGGTGGTAGCTCAGGTTCGGGCTGGTTGTGTCAAGCAGCGAATAGTCGTTGCCGCGGCGCAGTTCCAGCGCCACCTCACCGGTGATGGCGCGTGCCACCCAGCGTTGCGCGGTTTCACGCAGCATCAAGGCCTGCGGGTCGAACCAGCGGCCGTGGTACAGCAGCTTGCCCAGGCGCCGGCCATTGGCGCGGTACTGCTCGATCGTGTCTTCGTTGTGGATGCCGGTCACCAGCCGCTCATAGGCGATGTGCAGCAGCGCCATGCCGGGCGCTTCATAAATGCCGCGGCTCTTGGCTTCGATGATGCGGTTCTCGATCTGGTCGCACATGCCCAGGCCATGCCGCCCGCCGATGCGGTTGGCTTCTTCGAACAGGGCCACGGCGTCCCCGAACGTGCGGCCATTCAGCGCCACGGGCACGCCTTCTTCAAAGCGCACCGTCACCTCTTCGGCCTTCACCGCCACGTCGTCGCGCCAAAAGGCCACGCCCATGATCGGGTTGACGATGCGCAGGCCCGAGTTCAGGTATTCCAGGTCTTTGGCTTCGTGCGTGGCGCCGAGCATGTTGCTGTCGGTGCTGTAGGCCTTTTCCACGCTCATCTTGTAGTCGAAGCCATGGGCGACGAGGTACTCGCTCATCTCCTTGCGCCCACCCAGCTCGTCGATGAAGGTTTGATCCAGCCAGGGTTTGTAGATCTTCAACTCGGGGTTGGCGAGCAAGCCGTAGCGGTAGAAGCGCTCGATGTCGTTGCCCTTGTAGGTGGAACCGTCGCCCCAGATGTTCACGCCGTCGTCGCGCATCGCCACCACCAGCGCCGTGCCGGTGACGGCGCGGCCCAGCGGCGTGGTGTTGAAGTAGGTGGCGCCGGCGGTGCTGATGTGAAAGGCACTGCACTGGATGGCGGCGATGCCCTCGGCCACGAGTTGCGCGCGGCAGTCGATCAGGCGCGCAATGTCAGCACCGTAGGCTTTGGCCTTGCGCGGGATGTCGTCGTAATCGGTCTCGTCGGGCTGGCCCAGGTTGGCGGTGTAGGCGCAGGGAATGGCGCCCTTGGCGCGCATCCAGTGCACGGCGGCAGACGTGTCCAGCCCGCCGGAAAAGGCGATGCCCACGCGCTGGCCGGCGGGCAGGTGTTGAAGGATGTTGGCGCTCAAGGTGGGCTCGCTTGGTTCAGCAATGACTCATTCGAAGGGGCGCGATTTTGTCACTGCACGGCCGCACTGGGCCGCTGGCCCACGCGCTCGCGCCACGCGGCCAAATGCACCAGGCCTTCGTCGGCGGGCTTGTATTTCAACAAGCCACGGCCGAAGTCGAGCGCGCACAACGCGGTGATGTCGGCAATGGTGAAGCGCTCACCCGCCAGGTAGGGCTGGCGCGTCAACACGGTGTTGAACCAGGCCGCCGCTTCGCGAAACTTGTGCGCCTGGGCGCGGCCGAAGTCTGCGAACTGGGGCTTTTCAAGCGCCGCCAGCCCCGGGTGGGTGTGGCGGATGGCCAGCGCGATGCCGCTGAACAGGTACAGCTCCGCCTGGCGATCGGCCATCTCGATGAAAGCGCGTTCTTCGGCGCTGCGGCCCATCAGGTTGGGCTCTGGATACAGGCCTTCCAGGTAGCTGCAGATGGCGCGCGACTCGCTTAAAGACCGGCCGTCGTCCAGCTCCAGCGCCGGCACCTTGGCCAGCGGGCTCCTGGCCAGGTAATCGTCGCTGCGGTGGCCTTGTGCATTGAGATCCACCGTCACCAGCTCAATGCCGGTGATGCCCTTTTCGGCCATGAAAACTGTGACGCGGCGCGGGTTTGGCGCGCGGGGGGAAACATACAACTTCATGGTGGTTGACCTCAAACGTTAATCAATGTCAAAGCGGCGGCCAACCCTTGTGCACGAATTCGGCCTGGTCGGCGGTCTCAATCGTGCCGGGCCGCGCCGCGCGCACCAGGCTGATGGCCGCCTCCGGCGCCAGGCCGCCTTCCTCCACCAGCAGCCGCGCCACCAGCATGCCGGTGCGGCCCAGGCCGGCGGCGCAGTGCACCAGCACCGGCTGGCCACGCTGCAGCGCTGCCACCAGGGCCGGGCGCTGGCGGCGCCAGGCGGCCAGGGTGGCGGCGTCGGGCGTGCGCATGTCGGCGATCGGCACATGCCACCAGCCCAGGCCCGCTTCGGCCACGGCAGCTGCAAAACCGGGCACGCCCAGGGCAGCGAACTCATGCGCCTGCACCAGGCTGAGCACATGCTGCGCGCCCCATTCGCGAATGGCTTGCAGGTCGGCGCCCAGCTCGCGCGGCATGGCCTGGCAGCCCGAGCGCCCGGGGCAATGGCTCATGCCCAGCCGCGCTGAGCCGAGCGCCACTTCGTTGATGACCAAGGGCTTCACGCCACGCGCCGCCAATGCCCAGGCGGCTCGTGCTGCACGCGCGCTTCGTCGCGCAGCTTGTACAGGTGGGCCTGCAAGCTGCGCAGAGCCATGGCGTGCAGCTTGGCCGGCACGTCGGCATACACCGTGGCCAGCACGGCGGCAATGGGCTGCGCCTCTTCGCGCAACGCCGCGAACACTTTGGCCTCGCGCGCCAAGCGGTGGTCGATGATGCGCTGCATGGCCGCGCGCGGCTGCGGCATCAAAAAGCCATGGCCGGGCGCGAGCCAGTCAAGATCGAGATGCATCAGTTCGCGCAGCGAGGCGATGTAGGCCGCCATGTCGCCGTCGGGCGGGTTGATGACCACGGTGGAGCCCTGCATCACATGGTCGCCGGTGAACAGCATGCGCTCTTCGTGCAGCCGGTAGCACAGGTGGTTGCCGGCATGGCCCGGCGTGTGAATCACCTCTAACGTTGTGCCGCCGGGCAGGTTGAACATCTCACCGCCTTGCAGGGCGACATCGGGCGCGAAACTCGTGTCCTGCCATTCCTGGTGTTTGGGCGCCATGCCCAGCACCTGCGCGCCGGTGGCGGCTTTGACGGCCGCGGTGGCGGGGGAATGATCCTTGTGCGTGTGGGTGACGAAAATCCAGCGCAGCTTGCCCGGCAGTGCGGCCAGCAGGGCCTGCACATGGGCCGCGTCATCCGGGCCGGGGTCGAGCAAGGCCCATTCGTTTTCAGGGCCGCCGCCGATGAAGTAGCTGTTGGTGCCCGGGCCGGTCATCATGCTGCCGTTGTTGGCGGTCACGCGAACCACGCGGCTCGAAAGCGGCACCGGTGTGGCCGGCAGCAGTTCAGCGCGGAAGCGGCCCGTGCCTTCGGCATCAATGTGGCCCAGCTCGGCCCACGCGGGCTCATCGGGCAGCACGGGGCGAATGCCCTTGGGCCCGGTGGCCAGGCGCGGCATGATGCAGTTCACTTCGGGCAAGGCGCCGGCAGCGCGCAATGCGCCATCGGCATCGCCCAGGGTGAGCAGCCATTCAAACGTCTTCAAGGTGGGTGGGGCCAGCTTCAATTCTGCGCGCCGGTCCAGCGCCTCTTCGGGCGTGACCCACAGTTGCTGCACCGTCTCTTGGTTGTCATGGCTGGCGATTTGCTGGTCGGGCGCGCGAGCGATGAAAAAGCGCGTGTCGTAGCGCTTGGGCACACCCGGCGGCGTGAGCCAGTGGCTGAAGTACAGCAGCGAGTGCGGCGCCAGTTGCAGGCCAGCCTGTTCGCACAACTGCGCCAGGTTGATTTCGCCGCGGTTCAGCGCCGCGCGCAGTTGCGCCAACTGGCCATGGTGCCCGGCCGACATGGCGCCGCCACCGTGGCCTTGCGCATACAGCAAGCCGGCTTCTTCAAAGCATTCGCGCAGCGCGGCGACGTGAAAGTCAAGGCCACCTTCCGGCAGTTTCATGCGCCTGCTGGCGTCGGCATCGCTCAAGCCGCTGCAATGGGCGTGGGCCAGGCGATCGGCCGCGTCGAGCGCGCCGCCGGGGAAGACGCAAGCGCCGGCGTGGATGTCGCCGGCGCGCGCATTGCGGCGCAGCAGCAGCACCTGCATCTGCATCGCATCATGCTGGCGCAGCACCACCACGGTGGCGGCCTGGCGGATGGCTGCGCCGGGCGTGGGTTGCCAGCGGGTGGCAAACGTGTCGCTCATGTGAAGTCCTTGGGCGTGGTCAACGCGTTGTGGTGGCCGATCGTGAAGGGCACAGCGTACCGCAGCCGCACAGGGTTCGTTGAAGCCGTGGCCGCGGCAGCGCCTGTTAGCCTGCGCCCACGAACTTGGAGAGCCCACGATGCCCGCATCATTTTCCCGCCTGGCACTGACCCTGGTGCTGGCCTTGCCGGTTGCCGCCGCGCAGGCCGCCGAAGTCAACCTCTACGAACACGCCGAGTTCGGTGGCCGCAGCATCGTGCTGCGCGAAACCTCGCCCAGCCTGAGCCCGCTGAGCTTCAACGACCGCGTGTCCAGCGTGGTGGTGATTTCCGGGCGCTGGGAGTTGTGCAGCGAAGAAGGCCACCAGGGCCAGTGCATCGTGCTCACGCGCGGCCACTACCCCACGCTGGAGCGGCGCCTGAACGACCGCATTTCTTCGGCGCGCGAGCTGGACGCTGCCGCGCCGGGCGCAGGCTCTCCCACACCCGGCGCGGCCCCCATCGTGGGCGGCCATCCCGCTCGCGCGCTGCTGTACCGCGAAGAAGGCGGGCAAGGCGCGCCGCTGGTGCTGAACACACCGGCGCCCGACCTGGCCATGCTCGACCATGACGAGATCACGCAGTCGCTGCAACTCGAAGGCACGCCTTGGGAGCTGTGCCCCGAAGCCGGTTACCGCGGCCAATGCAAGGTGGTGCAGCCTGGGCGCTACCCGTCGCTGCGCGGGCTGGGCTTGTTCATGTCGCTGTCTTCGCTGCGCCCGGTGTTGCCGGCGGCAGGGGGCGTGCCGGTGCTGCCCGGCAACATGCCCGGCCCAGCCGCGCCGCGCGGCGGCATCGAGCTGTATGCCGAGCCGCAGTTCGGCGGGCGCAACCTGCTGCTGCAACGCGACGCGCCCAACCTGCGCGAGGTGGACTTCAACGACCGCATTTCAGCGCTGGTGATCAACACCGGCCGCTGGGAGCTGTGCACCGACGCCGGCTACCGCGGCCGCTGCACCGTGCTGGGCCCGGGCCGCTACCCGCACCTGGGTGACCTGAGCGGCAGAATCTCGTCCCTGCGCCAGCTCGGCGCCAACCGCTGAAAGCCCGCATGCACATCGGCATGATCGGCCTGGGCCGCATGGGTGCGGCCATGGCGCTGCGCCTGGCCCGCAGCGGCCACACCCTGCACGGCTTCGATGCCAGCGCGGCCGCGCGCGATGCGGCGCAGCAACAGGGCATCGCCCCGCACGCCAGCCTGGCCGCGCTGGTGCAGGCCCTGCTCGTGCCGCGCACGCTGTGGTTGATGGTGCCGGCCGGCGCTGCGGTGGATGCCACGCTCGACGCCTTGCTGCCCCTGCTGGCCGCGGGCGACACGGTGGTGGATGGTGGCAACTCGTTCTACCACGACACGCAGCGCCGCCATGCACGCCTGTTAACGTTTGACATGGACTACATCGACTGCGGCACCAGCGGCGGCGTGTGGGGCCTGGAAAACGGCTACAGCCTGATGATCGGCGGCAGCACGGCAGCGGTGGCGCGGCTGCGCCCGGCGTTCGAAGCCCTGGCGCCCACGCCCACCAGCGGCTGGGGCCATGTTGGCGCGAGCGGCGCCGGCCACTTTGTGAAGATGGTGCACAACGGCATTGAGTACGGCCTGATGCAAGCCTTTGGTGAAGGTTTTGCGGTGCTGGAGAAGAAGGCCGAATTCGATCTGGATCTGACCCAGGTGTCGCAGATCTGGCAGCACGGCAGCGTGGTGCGCTCCTGGCTGCTTGACCTGTGCGCCGCGGCGTTGAAAGACAACCCGCACCTCGGTGGCATCGCGCCTTACGTGGCCGATTCAGGCGCCGGGCGCTGGACGGTGGCCGAAGCGATCAACCTGAACGTGGCCGCGCCGGTGATCACCGCTTCACTGCTGGCGCGCATGGCCTCGCGCGAGGACAACTCGTTTTCCGACAAGCTGCTGGCGGCGATGCGCAACCAGTTCGGCGGGCACGAGATCAAGAAGGCTTGATCCCGGCCTGAACCCGGCCTGATCCAGCGCTACGAGCGCAGCCGCATGCGCCCGGGCAGCGGCACCGCGCGGCGCAGCACCTCTTCACCCAGCCACTGCGCCGACGCCTGCGCGCGCTGGGCCACCAGTTGCAAGGGCAGTTGCTGGTAATCGTCGTTGAAGACTTCAAAACTGAAGTCGCCGCGGTAGCCCAGCGCCACCAGGCGCATCACCAACTCGGCCACTTGTTTGCTGTGCACGCCTTCGCCGGGGAAGACGCGGAAGTGCCGGGCGGTGGTCATGCGCTCTTCGAAGCTGCGCGCTTCCTGCCACATGAAGTCAGCCAGTTGCACGAGGAAGATCTTGGCCGGGTCAAGCAGGTCGACTTCATCAAGCGCGGTCTTGCTGGCCACAAGGTGGAACGAATCGAGGCCCAGGCCCAGGTTGGGCATGTCGGCGCGGCAGATCACGTCCCACGCGGCGGTGAATTCATTGATCGTGCGGCCCCAGCTCAGCGCTTCATACGCCACCTTCAGGCCCAGCGGCACGGCCAGCATGGCCAGTTTGCGCAAGTCGCGCGCCAGGGCTTCGGGCTCCTGGCTGGCATGCTGGCTGGTGGAAGAACACACCAGCAGCAGCGGCGCGCCCACGGCCTGGGCCATGTCGAGCATGGCCTTGGCCACGTCGATCTTGTAGGCATGCAGGTGGCCGCTCAGGCCTTCAAAGTCGCGCAGCACCTGAAAACCGGTGACGCGCAAACCGCTGCGCTTGACCACGCGCACGGCTTCTGCCACGCCGCCGTCATGGCCCACCAGGTCATTGGCCTTGAGCATCACCTGGCTGAAACCGGCGTCGCGAATGGCGGCCAGCTTGGCCGCCAGCGAGCCGGCCAGGGTGATGGTGTCCATGCCGAAGTCGGCGAAGTGCCCGCTGGTGTGATGCATCGTCATGGCCTCGGAGATCAGGCCGGGCGCCGGGCCGCCCCAAGCCCGGCGCTCCCCCCCGGGGGGGCGACGCCGAAGGCGTCTTGAGGGCTCACATTCACCAGCTCGAACATCACGCCGCCGAGCTTGGCGCGGGTTAACGCTCCACGTGACTCGGTGTGCACGGCGTGGGACTCCACAAACTCCACGCCGCGCGCGCGCAGCGCCGCCACGGCCGCCGGCACATCGGCGCAGCCCAGGCCCATGCGTTGCAGGCTTTCGCTGGCCTCGCCTTCCGGCAAGTCCACCTCCGGCTCGATGAGCTGCAAGTAAAACCCGCCGGGGCCCTTCAGGATGCGGCCTTTGGGCAAGATGCCGAAGCGCTGCTCATCGGGCAGTTGCTCGAAGCCGAACAGCTCGCGGTAGAACTCGCACCAGTCGTCGAGCCGCTGCTCGCCGATGTACTGCACCACGCCAAACCAGTGCAACCCGGCCAACGCCGCAGGGCGCTGGTCGACCGTGGGGATGGGGATGAAATCGACATCCCAAATGCTGAATTCCTGCCAGCGGTCAACGAAGTAAATGCGGCTGGCGCCCACGCCGTGGATGGCCGGTATGTTCAGCTCCATCACCTCCACCTGCGCCGGCACGCCCCAGGCGCCGCGGTCGAGCGCACGCTTGTAGGCCGCGGCGGCGTCGCGCACGCGAAAGGCCAGCGCTGCGATGACTGGCGTTTCAGTGGGCAGCAAGCTGCTGGGCTTGTCGCCGACATGGGCGTTGATGACGACGTTCATGTCGCCCTGCCGGTACAGCAACACTTCGCGTGAGCGGTGCCGCGCCACGGGCCTGAAGCCCATCGCTTCGAGCACCTGGCCCAGGGCCTGCGGGCGGCTGGTGGCGTATTCAACGAACTCCAGCCCGGCCAGGCCGAGCGGGTTGGCGCCTTCGCCGATGGCTTCGCGGTCGCCGGTGCTTGTGCTGTTGCTGGAGGCTTCAGTGCTCATGACCGATCAGGCTCAAGAAGTGGCGTTGCATGCGTTCGGGCTCGGGCTCCAGCCCGGTGAACAGCTTGAACGCGCCCACCGCCTGGCCCACGGCCATGGTACCGCCGTGCACCGTAGCGCAGCCAATGCGCCTGGCGGAGCGCAGCAGCGCCGTGTGCAGCGGGAAGTAAACAATCTCAGACACCCACAAGTCGGGCCGCAGCAGGCTTTCAACCAGCGGCAGGCCGGGCAATTTGTCCATGCCGGTCGGTGTGGCATGGATCAAGCCGTTAGCGCCTTGCAGCGCTGCGGCGGCATCACCACCACCGCTGGCGCGGCCGGCGCCGTACAGCGCATTGAGTTGCTCGGCGGCGGCCTGCGCGCGTTCGGGTTCGCGGTCGACGATCGCCAGATGCCCGGCGCCCAGGCGCAGCACGGCGTGCGCAATGGCCGAGCCCGCACCGCCCGCGCCCAGCAACACCACGCACGCCAGGTTGGCTGTTGGCAGCGTGCGCTGGAAGCCCCAGGCCCAGCCCGAGCCGTCGGTGTTGTGGCCGGTGGCCTTGCCGTCTTTGAAAACGACCGTGTTCACCGCGCCCATGGCACGCGCTTCGTCGGACAAATCGTCGAGCAACGGGATCACCGCCTGCTTGCACGGGTAGGTGATGTTCAGGCCGGCAAAGCCCATGCTGCGCGCGGCTGCAATCAAACCGGGCAAGGCCTGCGCGCCTTGCGCCGTGCGATCCAGGTCGATCAATTGATAGTGCAGGCGCAGCCCTTGCGCGCGCGCCTCTTCTTCCTGCATGGCCGGGGTGAGCGAGCGCTGGATGCCTGAGCCGATCAGGCCCACCAGCGCCTTGCCTGGCTTGCCCGCTGCTGCCGCCTGTGCAGAGCGCGGTTTGGTGTTGGCCAGGCCGGCCTCGTTGCACTCGCTCACTCGTGTACCCCTTACTTGCGCGCCTTGGCCAGCTCGGCCTGCAGCTCGGCCACGGTGGCGGCAATCGCCGCGCCGTGCTTGTCGATCACCGGCTTGAACTTGTCGCGCAGCTTGGCTTGCTCGGCGGCCGAGAACTCGGTCACCTGCATGCCGGCCTTTTTCAGCCCGTCGAGCTGGCTGGCGGCGGCGTCACGGTTGACCTGGCGCTCGAACTTGCCGGCTTCCACGGCGGCGTCTTGCAGGATCTTTTTCTGGTCGGCGCTGAGCGTGTCGAACACCTTCTTGCTGAAGATCAGTGACTGCGGGTTGTACTGGTGGTTGGTCACCGCCAGGTACTTCTGCACTTCGAACAGCTTGTTGGCCAGGATCACGCTGAACGGGTTTTCCTGCCCGTCGATCGCCTTTTGCTCCAGGCCCGCATACACCTCGGGGAAGGCCATCGGCGTGGGGTTGGCACCCACGGCCTTGACCCAGTCGACATTGATGGCGTTCGGAATCACCCGCAGCTTCAGGCCGGCGATGTCTTCCACCGTGTTCAAGGGGCGCTTGCTGTTGGTGATGTTGCGAAAGCCCAGCTCGAAGAAGGCCAGGCCGACGATGCCCTTTTCTTGCAGCTTGGCGTGCAGCTTCTGGCCGAACGGGCCATCGACCACGGCGTCGGCTTCCTTGGCGTTGGCGAACATGAAGGGGAAGTCGAAGACTTCGAAGTCCTTCACTTGCGAGGCCAGGATGCCCGAGTTCAACAGCACCATTTCGACGGTGCCGCCTTGCAAGGCCGAGACGTTGGCCGCGTCGCCACCCAGCGTGCCACCGGGGAAGACGTTGACCTTCATCTTGCCGCCCGAGCGCGCGGCCACGAGTTCAGCAAACTTGGTGGCGCCTTGTTCCAGGGGGTGGCCCTTTGGGTTCTGCAAGGCGAGCTTGAAGGCCAGTTCCTGGGCCTGCGCGGCACCAAAGGACGACACGGTGGCCAGTGCGGCCACGGAAAGGGCCACGGCGCGGCGGGTGAACTTGAACATGCACAGTCTCCGGAAGAATGAAGTCGGCTTGACTTCGGGGTTAATCAGATTGATCGGCAAGGCCGATGCGTCTCAACGGTTGGCGCTGGCGCGCGATGACAGCCCGTGGGCATAGCCTGAGT
>JANMYI010000208.1:0-6184 GCA_031381955.1 Burkholderiales bacterium | reverse complement strand
GCCGTCCTGGCGCCGGGGGTGGCGTTTTCCACCGACAGCGGCGGCAACACCAAGATCCAGTCGGGCGCGCAGAACTTCGACCATGTGAACGTCTTCATCGACGGCGTCGGGCAGAAGAACAACATCCTGCGCGGTGGTCTGAGCGGGCAAGATTCGTCGCGCGGCAACCCCTTCCCGCAGTCGGCGATTGCGGAATACAAGGTGCTGACGCAGAACTACAAGGCCGAGTTCGACCAGGTCAGCAGCGCGGCGATCACCGCGATCACCAAGTCCGGCGGCAACGAGTTCCACGGCGAGGCGTATGTCGACCGCACCGGCACCAACTGGCGCGCGAAATCGGTGTTCGAGCAAGAGCGCGCGGCCGCCGGGGTGGCCCTGCCGCCCTCGTCCAAGCATGAATACGGTTTCAGCCTGGGTGGGCCGATCAAGCAAGACCAGGTGCACTTCTTCTTCGCTTACGACGGCAAGGACATCGGCGACTCGCGCCAGGTCGTGCTGCGCAATCTCGACAAGTTACCGGCGGCCAACGGCATCGTCCCAGGCCTGCTGGGCGCGCAGGGCAGCCAGGTCGACAACTTTCGCGAGCACCTGCTGTTCGGCAAGATCGACGCCCAACTCAACGATGAGAACCGCATCAGCGTGAGTGCGCGCCTGCGCCGCGAGGACGACCGCGTGGCGGAGGATCGGCAACTCAGCCTGCCGGGCAACGACAAGCAGCGCTCGAATGACGAGTCAAGGCTGGACATCAAGCACGAATGGTCGCGCGGCGCCTGGTTAAGCGAAGCCCGCCTGGGCTACGAGGACTACACCTGGAACCCGCAGTCGGCAGCCACCGCGCCGTTCCTGAAGTACAAGGTCTCGACCAACCTGCCGCAATCGCTGGCCGGCTCGCAGGATGTCGCGTTCGATGGCGGCTCGCCCGACAAGCAGCGCCGCGCGCAAAAGGGCCTCACGCTGTCGGAAGACCTCACCTACTCGGGTCTGGCGGGCCATGTCGTCAAGGGCGGCGTCAAGCTCAAGGCGATGAAGTACGACCTGTCGGGCACGTTTCGCGGCGTGGACGTGGTCGAGACGCTGATCGACACGGCCAGCGGCAACGCCTTTTTCAGCGGCGGCCTGTGCACGGGCAGCAACGTCATCAACGCCGGCCTGAACAGCGACCAGTGCAAGGTCGACAAGGCGATCCCGGGTGCGAGCGTGGCCTTCAAGAACAGCCAGTTCGGCGTCTACATCCAGGACGACTGGGCCCTGAGCAAACAGCTCGAACTCAACCTGGGCGTGCGTTGGGACTTTGAGACCAACATGCTCAACAACGACTACGCCACGCCGGCCGACCGTGTGGCGGCGCTGCGCGCAATCGACGGCCGCACCGTGGGCACCATCGTCGCGCCGCCGGGGCAAACCTATGCGCAGTCGCTGGCCAAGGGCGGCGTCAACATCGACGACTACATCAGCAGCGGCAACTCGCGCAAGAAGTTCAAGGAAGCGCTGGCCCCGCGCCTGGGCGCGTCGTACGACTTGTTCGGCAACCGCAATTCGGTGGTCTTTGGCGGCTGGGGCCGCTCGTTCGACCGCGCCATGGCCAACCACGCGCTCGATGAACTGCAAAAGAATGCGCAAGCCGGCGGCGAGATCTGGATGATCCGCAACGACTTCAAGATGCCCTACGCCGACCAGTTCACGCTCGGCCTGCGCCAGGCCATCGGCCAGTGGAACGGCGAGGTCGCGCTCAGCAGCGTGGACGCCCGTAACCAGTTCATCTGGTTCCTCGGCAACCGCGACCCCAACGGCGGCGCCGGCTTCCAAAGCCCGATCGACCCGCTGTTCGGCGGCCCGAACGGCTTCGGCTCGGTGATCCTGGGCGACTTCGTCGGCCGCACCAAGACCGACTCGCTGTTCGCCAAGCTTGAGAAGCCGTACACCACCAGTTCAGGCTGGGCCGCGCACTTCGCCTACACCTACAGCGACGCCCAAACCACGCACCGCGAGTGGAACAACGACATCTTCGATTTCACCTATGGCAAACCGGGCCAGGGCGGGCTGCACCCCTCAACGCTGGTGGACAAGCACCGCCTGGTGGCAGCGGGCGTGTTCGATGTCAAGCCCTGGGGCGTGACGCTGTCGGGCAAGGCCACCTGGGCCAGTGGCATGCCGCGGCGTGTCATCAGTTGCCCGGGCGGTTTTCCCGACCCCAACATCAGCAAGTTCGGCACCTGCATCGCCGTCCCGGGCGACGCGCCCAGCTTCCGCCAGGTCGATGTCGGCTTGAGCAAGGAGTTTGCGCTGATGGGCAACAAGCTGGCCCTGCGCGCCGACGTGTTGAACGTCTTCAATAGCACCAACTACGGCGGCTTCGACGACTTCAGCGGCCAACCGCCGGCGCCCGGCAATCCGACCAACCCCTTAGGTGGTGACAACCTGAACCTGGGCAAGCCCAACAGCACGCGTGGCGACACGCGAACGTTCCGCCTGATGGTGAGCTACAGGTTCTGATCAGTCACTGAAGTCCCCGGGCGGACCGTACGTGCCCGGATCCTGGCTTGGCGCAGCACGCCCAGTGTGCCGCGCCGCTTCTTGCCGACCATGGACGAGCCCTCATTGCTGAACTTGCAACGGCGCCAACTGCTGCTCCTGGCCGGCGCGCTGGCGCTGGCGCGTTTCGGCACGGGTTGCCAAACACTTTCGGGCGCCTTCGCGCCGGCCGACGCCGGTTTGCCGCCGCTAGCCAGCGAGGCGCTGCTGCATGAACTGGAGCAGCGCAGCTTTCGCTTCTTCTGGGACACCACCGACCCCGCGACCGGGCTGGCCCCTGACCGCTGGCCGACGGCCTCATACGCCAGCGTCGCAGCGGACGGCTTCGCGCTCACCGCCTATCCCGTAGGCGAGCAACGCGGCTGGGTCACGCGCGCGCAAGCGCGTGAGCGCACGCTGGCCACCTTGCGCTTCTTCTTCAACGCCCCGCAAGGCTCCGAGCCGGCCGGCAAGACCGGGCACAAGGGCTTTTTCTATCACTTCCTCGACATGCAAACCGGCGCGCGCTTCGGCCGGGTCGAACTCTCGACCGTCGACACCGCGCTGTTCGTTGCCGGTGCCCTGTTCTGTGCCACCTGGTTCGACGGCGCCGATGCGCAGGAGGCCGAGATCCGCCGCTTGGCCGAGGCGATCTATGCCCGCGTCGACTGGCGCTGGGCGCAGGTGCGAGCGCCGGCCATCGGGCACGGCTGGACGCCCGAGGCCGGCCACCTGCCCTACGACTACAAGGGCTACAGCGAGGCCATGCTGGTCTACCTGCTGGCACTGGGCTCGCCCACCTTCGCGGTCGACGCCTCGGCTTGGGCCGCCTGGACCAGCAGCTACGACAGCGCGAGCTGGGGCACCGACTACGGCCAGACCCACCTGCGCTTCGCGCCGCTGTTCGGCCACCAGTTCACGCATTGCTGGGTCGACTTCCGCGGCCTGCGCGACGGCTACATGCGCCAGCGTGGACTGGACTATTTCGAGAACTCGCGCCGCGCCACCTTCGCGCAGCAGGCCTACGCGGTGGCCAATCCTGAAGGGTGGGCCGGATACGGCCGCGACGTTTGGGGCCAGAGCGCCAGCGACGGCCCGGCCGACGTCACGCGCAGCTTCGGCGGCAAGCCGCGCCGCTTCATCAGCTACGCCGGGCGCGGCATGGGCGGCCCGCGCCAGCATGACGACGGCACGATCGCGCCCTACGCCGCGGCCTCGTCGATCCCCTTTGCGCCCGAGATTGCCATCGCCGCGGTGGCCGCCATGCGCGAGCGCTACGGTGCCCAGATCTATGGCCGCTACGGCTTCTTCGCCTTCAACCCGAGCTTCACGTTCACCAACGTGAAACTCACCCACGGCCGCATCGCGCCCGGTGTCGGCTGGGTCGATACCGACTACCTCGGCATCGAGGTCGGCCCGCTGCTGGCCATGCTGGCCAACCACCGGGGCGAGCTGGTGTGGCACACCATGCGCGGCAACGCCCACCTCAAACGCGGGCTGCTGCGCGCCGGCTTCAGCGGCGGCTGGCTGGAACGGGCAGCGCCTGATGAGCCCGCCAGGCCCGCCAAGACGCCGGCGCGGCTGGCGCCCAAGCAAGCCAAGGCGCCGGAGCTGGCGCTGGCGGAGAACTGAGGCCATGAGCTGGAACCGCCGCCACTGGCTCGGCGCCACCACCGCGCTGAGCGTGGGCGCCTGTGCGCGCAGCGATGAACGCACCATCCGCTTCTGGGCCATGGGCCGCGAAGGCGAGGTCGCGGCCGAACTGGTGGCCGGCTTCGAGCGCGAGAACCCGGGCCTGCGCGTGCGCATCGAACAACTGCCGTGGAGCGCCGCGCACGAAAAGCTGCTCACGGCCTTTGCCGGCGACGCCACGCCCGACGTGGCGCAACTCGGCAACACCTGGCTGCCCGAACTGGTCGCGCTCGGTGCGGTGGCGGCGCTGGACGAGCGGCTGCGCGCGTCAGTGGTCGTGACGCCGCAAGATTATTTCCCCGGCATCTGGGACACCAACGTCGTGGCCGGCAAGGTCTACGGCGTGCCCTGGTATGTGGACACGCGCTTGCTGTTCTACCGCCGCGACCTGCTGGCGCAGGCGGGGTTCGATGCGCCGCCGCAGACTTGGGGCCAGTGGATGCAGATGCTGCTGGCGATCAAACGCCTGGTCGGCCCGCAGCGTTTTGCGCTGCTGCTGCCGCTGAACGAATACGACCCGCTGGTGGCCTTGTCATTGCAGCAAGGCAGCTCGCTGCTGCGCGACGGCGGGCGCTACGGCAACTTCCGCAGCGCGGGCTTTCGCCGCACGCTGGACTTTTACTTGTCGATGTACGAACGCCAGCTCGCGCCGCCGGCCACCAGCAACGAGATCGCCAACGTGTGGAACGAGTTTGCCCGCGGTTATTTTTCGTTCTACATCACCGGGCCATGGAACATCGGCGAGTTCAAGCGCCGCCTGCCCGCCGCGATGCAAGCCAACTGGATGACCGCGCCGCTGCCCGGCCCCGACGGCCTGGGGATGTCGATCGCCGGCGGCTCCAGCCTGGCCGTGTTCGCGCGTTCGCCGCGCCAGGCCGCGGCCTGGAAATTGGTGGAATACCTGTCGCGCCCCGCCGTGCAGCAGCGTTTCCATGCGCTGACCGGCAACCTGCCGCCGCGCCGCGCGTCGTGGGAGCACGCCGCGCAGCGCGACGACGTCTACACCCAGGCCTTTCGCGACCAGCTTGAACGCGTGCGTGCGGTGCCCAAGGTGCCGCAATGGGAGCGCATCGCCACCGAGCTGCGCGTGGTGCTCGAGCGCGTGATCCACGGCGACATCGCCGCCGAGCGCATGCCCGAAGAGATGGACCTGCGCACCGACCGCATCCTCGAAAAACGGCGCTGGATGCTCGACCGCGGGGCCGCGGCATGAAGGCGCGCCTGGCAGGATGGGTCTTCATTGCACCGGCAATGATCGCCATCGCGGTCTTCTTCGTCGTGCCGGTGCTCGCGGCCTTGGCCATGAGCTTCACCGACTTCGACATCTACGCGCTGGCCGATCTGCGCAACCTGCGCTTCATCGGCCTGGCCAACTACCTGAACCTGCTGCAAACCCCACTGTTCTGGCAGGCGCTGCTCAACACCTTGTTCTTCGTTGTGGTGGGCGTGCCCTTGTCGATCGGCGCCTCGCTCGGCGCGGCCTTGCTGCTGCACTCGAAGCTGGCGCGCTTCAAGGGCTTCTATCGCACGGCCTTGTTCGCGCCGGTGGTGACCACGCTGGTGGCGGTCGCCGTGGTCTGGCGCTATTTGCTGCACACGCGCTACGGGCTGGTGAACCACGCGTTGACGGGCCTCGGGCTGCCTGCGGTCGATTGGCTGGGCGACCCGGCCTGGGCCATGCCGGCCATCATGCTGATGTCGGTGTGGAAGAACTTCGGCTACAACATGGTCATCCTGCTGGCCGGCTTGCAGGCGATTCCGGAAGACCTGTACGAAGCCGCGCGGCTGGACGGTGCGAGGCGCTGGGCGCTGTTGCGCCACATCACCTTGCCCACGCTGGCCCCGATGCTTCTCGTGGTGAGCATCCTGACGATGGCGGGCCACTTCCAGCTCTTCGCCGAGCCCTACGTCATGACGCAGGGCGGGCCGGCCCAGCGCACCGTGACCGTTCTTTATTTCATGTACGAAGAAGGCTTCAAGT
>JANMYI010000179.1:0-16703 GCA_031381955.1 Burkholderiales bacterium | reverse complement strand
CTGGCTGGTCAACCCCGACAAGGCCATCTACTGCATTGCCATCGCCGGCGTCTGGCAAAGCGCGGGCTTCGTGATGGCGCTGTTCCTGGCCGGCCTGCGCGGCATTGACGATTCGATCATCAAGGCCGCGCAGGTTGATGGCGCCAGCCTGCCGCGCATCTACTGGCGCATCGTGCTGCCCAGCCTGCGGCCGGTGTTCTTCTCCACGCTGATGGTGGTGAGCCATTTGGCGATCAAGAGTTTCGACCTGGTCATGGCGCTGACCAACGGCGGCCCGGGATTCGCCACCGACCTGCCCGCCACCTTCATGTACGCCATGGCGTTTTCGCGCGGCCAGATCGGCCTGGGCGCGGCCTCGGCGGTGGTGATGCTGGCCATGGTGGCAGCTATCGTGGTGCCGTATCTTTATTCAGAGCTGCGGGTGAAAAAGTGATTCGCCTGCAGCGCACGCTGTTGTGGGGCACGCTGCTGTTGTTTGCGGCGTGGTTCCTGATGCCCTTGTATGTGATGCTGGCCACATCGCTCAAAAGCATGGAGCAGGTACGCAGCGGGCACCTGCTGGCCTGGCCGGTGGAGCCCACGCTGGCCGCCTGGGCCAAGGCCTGGAGCACGGCTTGCACGGGCGTGGATTGCGGCGGCCTCAAGCCCTTTTTCATGAATTCGCTGTTAATGGTGGTGCCGGCGGTGCTGGCGTCCACCGCCATTGGGGCGCTGAACGGCTATGTCCTGTCGAAGTGGAAGTTTCGCGGCAGCGAAACCCTTTTCGCCCTGCTGCTGTTCGGCGTGTTCATGCCGATGCAGGTGGTGCTGTTGCCCATGAGCCAGGTGCTGGGCTGGCTCGGCCTGGCGAGTTCGATCTGGGGCCTGATGCTGGTGCACGTGGTGGCCGGCATCCCCAGCACCACGCTGTTCTTTCGCAACTACTGCGTCGGTCTGCCCGACGAACTGATCAAGGCCGCGATGCTCGACGGCGCCGGCTTCTGGCAGATCTTCTGGCGCATCGTGCTGCCGCTGTGCACGCCGATCATCGTGGTCACCATGATCTGGCAGTTCACCAACATCTGGAACGATTTTCTCTACGGCATCGTCTTTTCGGGTGCCGACAGCAAGCCCATCACGGTGGGCCTGAACAATCTGTCCAACACCTCCAGCTCGGTGAAGGAATACAACGTTGACATGGCCGCGGCGCTGATCGCGGCGCTGCCCACGTTGTTCGTCTACGTGGTGGCCGGCAAGTATTTTGTGCGTGGCCTCACGGCCGGTGCAGTGAAAGGTTAACCATGGGTGCACTGGCGATCAAGCAGGTACGCAAGCGCTTTGGCGCAATCGAGGTGCTCAAAGGAATCGACCTCGAAATCGAAGCCGGTGAATTCCTGATCCTGGTCGGCCCGTCGGGCTGCGGCAAGTCCACCTTGCTGGCCATGATCGCCGGGCTGGAAGTGCCCAGCAGCGGCCAAATTTTCATCGGCGAGCGCGACGTGACGCACCTGCCCAGCAAGGACCGCGACATCGCCATGGTGTTCCAGAGCTACGCCCTGTACCCGAACATGAGCGTGGCGCAGAACATCGCCTTTGCGCTGGAAATGCGCAAGGTGCCGAAGGCGCAGCGCGAAGCCACCGTGCAGCGCGTGGCTGCGCTGCTGCAAATCAGCCACTTGCTTGAACGCAAGCCCGGCGCGCTTTCCGGTGGCCAGCGCCAGCGCGTGGCCATGGGCCGGGCGCTGGCGCGCGACCCGAAGCTGTTTTTGTTCGACGAGCCCCTTTCGAACCTCGACGCCAAGCTGCGCGTGGAAATGCGTGCCGAAATCAAGCTGCTGCACCAGCGCACGCAAACCACCACGGTGTACGTGACGCACGACCAGGTCGAGGCCATGACCCTGGGCGACCGCATCGCGGTGATGAAAGACGGCGAGGTTTTGCAGTTCGGCACGCCGGCCGAGATCTACACCCGGCCGGCCACGCGCTTCGTGGCCGAATTCATCGGCTCGCCGGCCATGAACATGGTGGCGGCACAGCGCTCGGCTCAGGGGTTGCAGGCAGCAGGTGTCAACCTGGCGCTTGAGCCGGCGCAACAGGCTGCGTTGCTTGCGGTTGATGCCGCCTCCACCGCGAACATCACCTACGGCCTGCGCCCGGAGGACCTGTCGTTCGCCGAAACCGGCCTGCCCGGCACCTTGACCATCATCGAGCCCACCGGCCCGGAAACCTATCTCACGGCCGACACCGCGCTGGGCAAGCTCACCGCCCGCGTGCCCGGCAATGTGGCGCTGCGCGTGGGGCAGGCCGTGCACCTGCGCTGGGCCGCGGCGCAGGCGCACTTGTTCGGCGGCGCAAGCAGCCAGCGCATCGGCTGATGGCCGGCGCGGCCGGCATCACGGCTCGCGCAGCAGCTCAAGCAACTGCGCCGCATCGACCGGCGCGCCGCCATCAACGCCCGCCTCGCCGCTCAAGATGCCCTCGGCCAAATCGCGCTTGCTGCGGTGCAGGCGAACGATTTTTTCTTCAATCGAGCCCTGCGTGACCAGCCGGTACACCGTGACCGGCCGCAGTTGCCCCATGCGGTGCGCGCGCGCGCTGGCCTGCTCTTCGGTGGCCGGGTTCCACCACGGGTCGGTGATGATCACGTAGTCAGCCGCGGTGAGGTTCAGGCCAAAGCCGCCGGCCTTCAGGCTGATGAGAAACAGGTCGCCCGTGCCGGCCTGGAATGCCGCCACGCGCTTGTTGCGCTCGGCCATGGGCGTGCCGCCGTCGAGGTACTGGTAGCTCAGGCCGGCAGCGTCGAGCCGCTCGCGCAGCAGCGCCAGGAAATCAGTGAACTGGCTGAACACCAGCGCCTTGTGGCGCCCGGCCACCAGCTCGCGCGCGAGTTGCTCGAACTCTTGCACCTTGGCGCCGACCAGGCCGAGCTCGGGCGCCACCAGGCGTGGGTCGCAGGCGGCGCGGCGCAATTTGGTCAGCGCGGCCAACACGTGGAACTGGTTCTGCCCCTCGCGCCCACCACTGCGGGCGTTGGCCGCCATGGCCTGTGCCACGCTTTGCTCGGCCTGCTGGCGCAGCGCTTCGAGCAGCGCACGCTCCTTGCTGCCGGGCACCACTTCGTGGACGATTTCTGTGCGCGGCGGCAAATCAGTCAGCACCTCGGCCTTGGTGCGGCGCAACAGAAACGGCGCCAGCAGGCGGCGCAAGCGGCGCGACGCTTGCGCCTTGCGCTGCGCGTCAGCATCGCGCTCATGAGCAAATGTGGCTCTGCCACTTTGCTCATCCCCCCCGGGGGGAGGACGACGTATGTCGTCGGCCTGGGGGCGCTCAATCTGGTTGGCGAAGCGCTGCGTGAATTGCTCGGCGCTGCCCAGCAAGCCCGGGTTGCAAAAACCCATGATCGCCCACAGCTCGGCCAGGCGGTTTTCAATCGGCGTGCCGGTCAGGGCCAGGCGAAAGTTGCTCTTCAAGGCCAGCGCGGCCTTGGCCCGGCGCGTGGCTGGATTCTTGATGGCCTGCGCTTCATCGAGCACCACGCTGTGCCAATCGATGGCCGTGATCATCTCGGAATCGATCTGCATCAGCGCATACGAACACACCAGCACCTGGCCCGGGCCCAGGGCGCGCAGTTGGCGCCGGCGCTGGGCCTGGCGGGCGCTGTCTTCGGGCTGCGCCACGGTGCTGTCTTCATCGGGCTCGTCGGCGTTCAGGCCTTCGCCGTACAGCATGAACTGCAAGCTCGGTGCGAAGCGCGCCGCTTCTTGCAACCAGTTGCCGCACACCGAGGTGGGCGCCACCACCAGGGCCGCGCCACCCGCGGCGCGTTGCAACAGCAGGCCCAGGGTCTGCACGGTCTTGCCCAGGCCCATGTCGTCGGCCAGCACGGCGCCGAAGCCGCTGTCAGCCAGGCGCGCCAGCCAGCGGTAGCCGGCCAACTGATAGTCGCGCAACTCGGCTTGCAGGTTAACCGGTGGCTCAATCTCACGATCCTGGGCGGCGGCCCAGGTTTGCGCGCGCTGCAACCACACCGCGTCGCCGTTCAGGGTCAGGCCGGTGGCGCTGGCCTGCCAGGCCATGGCGGCCACGGGAGAAAGCCGCTGGCCCTGGCCTTGCTGTTGCACCACCGCGGCCAGGTCGTTGAGCTGCTGGCGCAGTGATTCACTCAAGGCCAGGAACTCACCGTCGCCCAGCGCCAGGTAGCGGCTGCGGCTGCCTTGGGTGAGTTCGAGCAGTTGGCGCAGGCGCAGCACTTCGGCGCCATCGAGCGTCAACTCACCTTCGAGCGTGAGCCAGTCACCCTTGCTCACGGCTTTCAGCGTCACGGCCTTGTCGTCCACCTTGCGCACGCGCATCTGCTTGCCCTTGGGCCACACGGTGACGATGCTGGCCTGCAGTTGGCTCAGCGCCTCCACGGCTTCGAGCGCCTGTTGCGCATCGTCGAGCAGCCAGTCGTGGCTGCCGTCGTCAAGAAACTCCAGCGCGTCAAACAGCAGCGCGGCGGCAGCGGCTTCTTGGGCCAGATCGCGCCGCGTGCTCAGCGTCACGCCCTGGTGCACCGTGGTCACGCGCTCGCGGCCCTGGCCCGGGCCCAGGCGCGGGCCAAAGTCGCCAAAGGGCGCAGCCAGCAATTGCAACTGCAAACTCTCGCCCACCGGAGTGAGCTCGGCGCGCAGCATGGCGTTGGCCGGCACCTCGTGCCCGGCTTCGGCGTCGCTGGCCACCTGGAAGTGCTGCGCCAGCACGCGCAGCGCAGCGTCCAACTCCTCGCGCGCGGCCACGGGTATCTTCCAGCCCTGCGACACCAGTTCGGCCACGCGCAACTGCGCCGCGCCCAGGCGCACCAGGCGCGCGCGACTGGCACCGTCGGGCAACAACAGGATGTTGCGCAGGCGCTGGCGTTGCTCGCGCCAGCGTTGCGGCAGCAAGCCGTCTTGCTCGGCCAGTTGCTGCTGGCGCTGCGTGCGGATCGGGTCGAGCAGGCGAAAGTGGATGTGCTTGCCCTGGGTCATGACTTCCAGCCCGGGCAGCGCTTCTTCAACGGCAATGAAGTCTTCCGGCGCAGCCTGCCAGGCCATATGCGGGTGGCGCACCAGGGCCGGGGCGGCGTTGCCCAGTTCCAGACTGGCGCCGCCATAGCTTTCGCTGACCGCGGCGCGCAGCATGGCGGCGTCGTGCGTAGGCAGGTCCTTGCGCTTGAGCAAGCCGGCCAATGACACTTTCTTGGGCTTGCCCAAGCCGCGCACACCGGCCTTCTGTTCCATGGCTTCCAGCGCTTGCAGCCGGCCGTCCACATCGGTGCTAACGACCCAGATCAGCCTGTCTTGGGCCGCCCCTGGCACCGGGCGCGCCGCGCTGGTGGTGGCGCCCAGGGCGAGCACCGAGGCCAGGGTCTCGCGCCAACCGTCTTGCACCTCGCCCACGAAGAACGGCATGGCGCTGCCCGGCACCGGCTCGCCGAGCAGCGCTGCCTGGGCGCGGCGCGCCAGTTGCGCCAACCAGGCCATGCCTTGCTCGTCATAGCCGTTCGCCAGCACCAGCACATGCTTGCGCAACTTGTCGCGTGCCGACGCCGACACTTGCCTGCGCAGCCAAGTGGACAGCAGCAGGTGGTGCAGATACAGCAAAGACTCCATGCCCAGGTGCGGCTGGGGCTCCAGCAAAAAGTCTTCATGCGCCTTGGGTGCGTCGCCCAGGCGCTGGTCGATGGCGACTTGCCACGAACCCCACAGCCCGTAGACCTGGGCGCCGCGCTTGCCACCCCCTTCGGCGGCTGCGAACTTGCGCGCCTTGACCCAGGCCGCCGGTTCGCTGCTGGCCAGCAGGGCCATCAAGTACAGCCAACTCAGGCCCGGCGAGACCAGGTTTTTGCGCCGGCCCAGGGCGGCTGCCGCGGTCTTCAGCCCAGCTTCGAATTGCACCGTGCCGGCGGCCCATTGGCCTTGCGCCATGGTCAGCGCGGCGCGCAGCAAAACCACGCTGCCGCCCGCCAATTGCGCCACCAGCGCACGCGCCTCATCGAACTGCCCGCGGAACAACAGCGTCTCGGCCAGGCGCAGACGCAGCGCGGGTGCCACGGCATCGGGTTCGCTCAGTGGCAAGCGCAGCAGCCAGTCTTCCATCGGCTTCAATCGCGGCTCGGTGAAGGCGCTGGTGGCCAGCATCACGATCTCGGCCAATTCGGCCTGCAGCGAAGGGTTGAGCAGATCGAACAATGCGGCGTCGAAGGGCCACAACACGGCGCGGTGCACCGCTGAGTTCCAGGCCATGCCGTCGTGACGCACCAGCTCGGCCAGCCGTTGCAAAGGGGCCAGTTCCTTGCCCGCAAAAATCACGATGCGGATGGCGGCAATCAGCGGTGCGGCTTCCAGGAAGCTCAGCGAATACACATGGTCGAAGTTCACCATGTTGCGCCAGGCGGCATACCAGCGCGCGGCCGATTCGGCGTTGCGCATGATGGCGCCAAAGCGCGCCTGCGCATGCGGCGCCGTGGCGGTGAGGCGGCCTTGCGCGTCGCGTTGCACATGGCCGGCCTCGATCAGGCGGTCGATCACGCGCCGCGTTTCGAGCGGTGAAAAAATCGCGCCACGTTGCACGCGGTACTGCGCCGCCGTGACGAATTCAGACAACCGCCCCGTGCCGGTGGGCGCGCCCAGCACGCACAGCGCGTCGTGCACCGCGGCATCGTCCGGGCCCATGCGGCGATCCAGGCCGGTCACGTTCACGCCGAGTTGGTCAGCGCCGTACTGGCTGGGTTGCTCACTCAGGGTTTTCAAGCGAAGGGCCTCGGGCTGGATGCAGCCCGCGAGCCTACCGCATCAATCGCGATCGGCCGGCACCGGCATGGCCGCGGCACCGCCGGCGCCTTGCCGGGCCGCGGCCTTGAGCTTCTTTTCCCGCACCAAGTAGCTGTACAGCACCGGCACCACCACCAGCGTGAGCAGCGTGGAGGTGATGACGCCGCCGATGATGGCGCGGCCCATCGGCGCTTGAATCTCACCGCCATCGTTCAGCGCCAGGGCCAGCGGCAACATGCCGAAGACCATGGCCATGGTGGTCATGATGATCGGCCGCATGCGGATCAGGCCGGCTTGCAGCAACGCCTCGGGCACCGACGCACCCGCCTTGCGCGCCTGGTTGGCAAAGTCGACCAGCAGGATCGCGTTCTTCGTCACCAGGCCCATCAGCATCACCAGGCCGATCATCGAAAACACATTCAGCGTCGAGCGCCAGGCCAGCAGCGCAAGCATCACGCCGATCAACGCCAGCGGCAGGCTGGCCATGATGGCGATGGGCTGCAAAAAGCTGCCGAACTGGCTGGCCAGCACGATGTAGATGAAGATCACCGCCAGCGCCATGGCCGCCAACAAACCAGCAAAGGCTTCGGCCTGTTGCTGCAACTGCCCGCCCACATCGAAGCTGTAGCCCGCGGGCAGCGTGGTGGCCTTCACCAGGGCTTGCACCTCCTTGCCCACGTCACCGCTGGGCCGGCCCTGGATGCCGGCGAATACAGCCTCGCGCCGTTGCAAGTTTTGACGGCGAATGACCTCGGGGTTGAACACGGGCTCGATGCTGGCCACGCTTTCAAGCGTGATGGGCGTGCCGTCTTTGCTGAAGGCCACGGGCAGGCTGCGCATCTGGTCGATGCGTTCGCGCTGCGCCTCGTTCAGGCGCAGCACCACTTCCACCTGGTCACCATTCGGCGTGGTCCAGTGGGTGGCGACCTCGCCGTTGACGTAGGCGCGCAGCGACGACGCCAGTTGCGGCGCCGTCAGCCCGAGTTCACGCACGGCGCCGGGCTTCAGGCGCACGGCGTAAGCGGGCAGGCCGGGCTTGGCTGAAAGCTCGACATCCACGATGCCCGGAATGAGTTTGATCTTTTCGGCAAAGTCGGCCGCCACGCGGGCCAGGCCTTCGGAGTCACTGCCCAGGATGGCGATGTACACGGGGCGGTCGAAACCCACTGATGCATCGGTGCCGGGAATCTTGGCGATCAGCAGGCGAATCGCGTCTTCGACTTCCTTCTGGCTGCGCTGCCGATCCTTGCGTTCTTTCAGCGCAATGTTCAGCCAGGCCTGGTTGCGCTGGCCGGCACCGCCGACCCAGGTGGAAACGATGGCCACTTCGGGCACGGCACGCACGATCTCTTCGATCTGCCGCACCTTGGCATCGCTGCGCTCCAGGCTCGACCCCACCGGCATGCGCAGCGCCAGTTGGGTGAAGCCTTGATCGGTTTGCGGCACGAACTCGCTGCCCACCAGGAACGACAGGCCGATGGCGGCCAGGAAGCTGGCCAGCCCAACGCTCATCACCACGCCGCGCGGCGTGATGGTGGCCAGGCGCCAGCGCCGCGGGCTGGCTTTGTCACGCTTGGCGGCCACGAAGCCGCGGCCATAAGCGGGCAGCCACACGTTCCAGCGCCGCGGTGAAAACGCCCAGCGAATGAGCCGCTCGTAAACGTTGTGCAGGAATTCCAGGCCCGCATCAGTGGCCCGAATCGCCGCGCCGATGACAGGCAGCTTCTTCAAGTATTCAGACGGCGGGTCTTTCCGGATGCTCGACAGCATCGGGTCGAGCGTGAAGCTCACAAACAAGCTCACCAGCACCGCCACCACCACGGTGATGCCGAAGGGATAAAAGAACTTGCCGACGATGCCGCCCATGAAGGCCACGGGCACGAACACCGCGCACAGCGCGAAGGTGGTGGCCAGCACGGCCAGGCCGATTTCATCGGTGCCTTCGCGCGCCGCCTGGTGATGACTCTTGCCCATCGCCACATGGCGAACGATGTTCTCGCGCACCACGATGGCGTCGTCGATTAACAGCCCGATGCACAGGCTCAAAGCCATCATGGTCATGAAGTTCAGCGTGAAGCCGAAGGCATACACGGCGATGAAGCTGCTGATCACCGCAATGGGCAAGGTCAACCCCGTGATGATGGTCGAACGCCACGAATGCAGGAACAGAAAGACGATCAGCACCGTGAGCAGCGCGCCTTCCACCAGCGTGTGCATCAGGCCGTTGAGCGAGCCCTTGACCCAGTCGCTGTTGGCGTAGATGAGCTTCAGCTCCACGTCGGGCGGCAAGGTCTTGCGGATCTCTTCCATCGCCTGTTTCACCGCATCACCCGTGGCCACGATGTTGGCGTCTTGCTGCTTGAAGACGTTGAAGTTGATGGCGCGCTGGCCGTTGATGCGGGCGGTTGAATCGGCTTCGCGTTCGCGTTCCACCAGTTGGCCCAGGTCGCCCAGCGTGAGCGCCAGGCCGTTGCGCCGCGCCACCACCAGTTGTTCGAATTGCCGCGGATCGCGCACCCGCCCCTCAACGCGAAGAATCGTGTCCTGGTTGTGGTTGGACAGCAGGCCCACCGGCTGGTCGGCATTGGCTTCGCGCAGCGCGGTGGCAATCTCGGCCGGCGTCACGCCATAGGCGCGCAGGCGCACCGGGTCGAGGTCGATGCGCACCTCGCGCTGGGTGAGGCCGCTGATGTCAACCCGCGCCACGCCCTGCACGCGCTGCAAGCGCTTGCCCACGGCGTTCTCGCCCAGAATCGACAGCTCGCGCGGGTTCCGACTGCTGCAGGCCCCGAGGCCGGCGCGAGCGCCGTCCGCCCCCCGAGGGGGATCGGCTGCTTGGGACGGCCCGGCGCAGCCGGACAGCAACGCCAGGTTCACCACCGGCTGGTTGTTGTCGCTGTTGAAGCGCTGGATGGTCGGCGCCTTGGCGTCGCGCGGGAAGGCTGCCTGAATGGCAGCCAGCCGGTCGCGCACCTCCTGCATGGCGCGGCCCATGTCGGCGTCGAGCGCGAACTCGATGCTCATCTGGCTGCGCCCTTCCATCGCCCGCGAGGTGATGCGCTTGACGCCGGCGATGCTGTTCACCGCTTCCTCGATCGGCTTGGTCAGTTCGCGCTCCACCGCTTCGGGTGACGCGCCCGGGTAGGCCACTTCAACGAAGGCGCCGGGAAAGCTGATGTCGGGCATCTGCTCGACGCCCAGGCGCAGGTACGAGAACAAACCCAGCACGCACAGCGCCACCATCACCATGGCGGCGAAGACCGGGTTGTTGATCGAGACGCGGGTGATCCACATGGCACGTTCAGCGCGCTGGCGCCGGGCTGGAGGCCGAGGCCACCGGCGCGGCTCGCGCCGCCACCACCGAGGCCTGGGCGCCTTCGCGCAGGCTCTCAAAGCGCGCGGCCAGCAGCTGCGCGCCAGGGCTCAGCCCTTGCAGCACTTCGACCCGCGCGCCGCGCGGGTCTTGGCGGCCGAGCATCACGGTGCGCCGTTCAAGCTTGCCGTTTTCGATCAACCAGACCTGGTTTTCACCGCCGTTGACCTGCACCGCGCCGCTGGGAATGGTCAGGCGTTGCTTGTCATCAGCCAATTCCACCTTGGCCAACGCGTATTGGCCAGCTCGAAAGCGCTCATCGGCATTCGGCACGGCAATGGTCACGGCGATCGAGCGGGTGCCGGCCTCGGCTGCTGGCGCAATGCGGGCAATGCGCGCGGCCACGGCGTTGTCGTGGCCTTCCACGTGCACCTGCACCGCCATGCCTGGGGCCAGGCGCGAGACGTCGTGCGTGGCCACATTGCCCAGCAATTCAAGGCGGCCCAGGTTGACGATGGTGAGCAGCGGCTGTTCCATGCTCACCTTCTCACCCGCCAGGGCCTGGCGCTTGGCCACGATGCCGGAGATGGGTGCCACCAGCGCCGCTTCGCGCAAACCCACCTGGGTTGTGATGAGCGAGGCGCGTGCGGCATTGGCTTGGGCCTTGGCCGTGTCGACCGCAGCGCGCGAGTTTTCCAGCGCAATCGACGAAATGAATTGCTGGTCTGCCAGGCGCTGGTTCGATGCCAAGGTGCGCTCGGCCTGCGCCAGTTGCGCCGCGGCGGACTCAACCATGGCCTGGCGTTCGGCCACCCGGCTGGTGACCTCGGCCACATCAACCCGCCCCACCACCTGCCCGGCCTTGACGCGGCTGCCTTCGGCCACGCTCAGGCTGTGCAATGCGCCGGCCACTTTGCTGCGCAACACCACGGTATCGGGCGCCACCAGTGCACCGGAAAACTCAATCTGAGTCGGCAAGCTGGCCCAGGCCGGCTGGGTGACTTCGCGCGGGCTGAATTCAAGTGGCACTTCAGGCTTCTTGCCGTCGGATTTGGCCTGAGCCAGGCCGGGCAGACTGATCTTGCCCGTTTGAACCAGGGCGCCCAGGCCCGCCATTGCCGCCACGGCCAAACCAGCCGCCAGCCAGAACTTGCGCATCTTTTTTCCTCTTGCTTGCAGCGAGTTTTTTCACCGCTGCGCGAGTGTAGGAGTGCCCGCTCAAAAAGTTGCGGCCAGTGCGATGAAGCGCAGCGGCCGGGTGATGAGATGCAAGGAAGCGGGAACACGCTGAGCGTTCGTCCCGGTTGGTGCGGCGTGCTTCGTGCGCCGTCGTTCGCGCGCCTTCACCCGTGTGGCCGGGTTCAGCCGCGTTCGCTGCGCGCACACATCACATAACAGGCCCAGCCCGCCAGCCCGGCCAGTGCCGCGGCCCAGAACACCGCCGTCAGGCCCAGCGCTTGGCTCAAGGCGCCACCCGCCAGGCCGCCCACCACACCAGGCACGCCGTAGCCCAGGGTGGAATACAGCCCGCTGCCGCGGCCGCGCAGGGCCTCGGGGAAGTAACGACCCAGGGCGCTGGTGCACGACATGTGGTGCGCCGCGAAGCTCAGCGCATGCAGGCCTTGCATCAGCACCAGCACCCACACCACCTGGCCCGCGGCGGCGGTGCACGCAAAGCGCAGCGCCGCCGCCAAGGCGGCCCATTGCAGCCAGCGCAAGTCGCTCACACGCCGGTACCAGCCGCCCGTGAAAGCGAAGAAAGCAACCTCGGCCAACACCGATGCCGCCCACATCAGGCCAATGGCGCCTTCGCTGTAACCCAGCTCGCGCAAGTACAGCGAAAAGAAAACGTACTGCCCGGTGTGCGACAACACGGTGAGCATGGTGCCGGCGAAAAACCACTGCACCGGGCGCTGGCGCAGCACCGGCCACACCGGCACCGGCGCTGCGGCGCCTCGAACCTGAGGCGGGTCCGGCGGCAGCCGCCAGGTGGCCCAGGCCACGGCAGCGAAGGCGGCCAGGGTGAGCAGCGGCAAGCTGGCAATGCCCAAGCGCTGGAAGATGAAACCCAGCACCGTGACCGCGCTGATGAAGCCGAGCGAGCCCCACAGGCGGATGCGCGCATAGCGCTTGGCATCGAGCCCGTCGCCATCGTGCAAGTGCTTGATCACCAGCGCCTCGCTCAGCGGCGTGAAGGCACCGTTGGCCAGGAACAGCGCCGCCACCGCCAGCGCCAACCACGCCGCACCCGCATCGCGCAGGCCCCACAGCGCCAGGCATGACAGCAGGCTCAAGCCGGCAGCCCAGCGCAGCAGGCGCACGCGCCCGGCGCCATGGTCGGCCAACCAGCCCCAGCCGTAGGGCGCGAGCACGCGCGTCCAGCTCACCAGCGCGGCGAAGGCGCCGATGGCCAGGGTCGAATAACCCAGGCTGTGCAACCACAGCGGCGCGTACGGGTTGTAGGTGCCCAGGGCAGCGAAGTAGCAGAACCACAACGCGCCGTAATGGTGGGCGCGGAATGGCCTTTCGGCGTTCACTCGATGTGGCCAGGGATGGGGGGCACGGGCAGGGCCACATCACCGCACTGGGCCCGCAGGCGCAACGCATGATCCATCACCACCAGGGCCAGCATGGCTTCGGCGATGGGTGCGGCGCGCAGGCCCACGCAGGGGTCGTGGCGGCCGAAGGTTTGCACCACGGTGGGTTGCAAGTTGCGGTCGATGCTGGCGCGTTCGGTGCGGATCGAGCTGGTGGGTTTGATGGCGATGCTGATGAGCAGGTCTTGCCCGGTTGAAATGCCGCCCAGCACGCCGCCCGAATGGTTGCTGGCAAAGCCGCGTGGCGTGAGTTCGTCACCATGCTCACTGCCCTTTTGCGCCACGCTGGCAAAGCCGGCGCCGATCTCCACGCCCTTCACCGCGTTGATGCCCATCATGGCGTAGGCGATGTCGGCGTCGAGCTTGTCATACAGCGGCTCGCCCAGGCCCACGGGCACGCCGCGGGCCTTGACGCTCAGCCGCGCGCCGCATGAATCGCCCGCCTTGCGCAGCGCGTCCATGTGCGCTTCGAGCTGTTCGATGATGCTGGCATTGGCCGCAAAGAACGGGTTGTTCGGGATGTGCGCTTCGTCTTCAAACGGCACCGGCAAGTCACCCAATTGAGTGAGCCACGCGACGAAGCGCGTGCCGTGCTGGGCCAGCAGCCACTTCTTGGCCACGGCGCCGGCGGCCACCATCGGCGCGGTTAACCGTGCAGATGAGCGGCCACCGCCGCGCGGGTCGCGCAGGCCGTACTTGCGCCAGTAGGTGTAGTCGGCATGGCCGGGGCGAAAGGTGTCAAGCAGGTTGCTGTAGTCCTTGCTGCGCTGGTCGGTGTTGCGGATCAACAGCGCGATCGGCGTGCCTGTCGTGAGGCCTTCGTACACGCCGGAAAGTATCTCCACCGCATCGGCCTCGTCGCGCTGGGTCACATGCCGGCTGGTGCCGGGGCGGCGGCGGTCGAGGTCGGGCTGGATGTCTGCAACCCCGAGGGCCAGGCCGGGCGGGCAGCCGTCGATCACGCAACCGATCGCCGGGCCGTGCGATTCGCCGAAATTCGTGACGCGAAAGAGTTCGCCAAAGGTGCTGCCGGGCATGTGTGAACAGGTGCAAAAAAGGGAAGGCCCTGCTCAAAGCGAGCAGGGCCTTTGATTGTGACAGCGGGGTTGCTTCAGCCGGACTTTTGCTCAGCGCCTGGTTCTTCAACCGGCCAGTCGCGGATGTAGGCCTTGAGCATGCGGTTCTCGAAGTCTTGCGCATCAACCACGGCCTTGGCCACGTCGTAGAACGAGATCACGCCCATCAGCGTGCGCTCATCAAGCACCGGCATGTAGCGCGCATGGCGCTGCAGCATCATGCGGCGCACTTCGTCCATTTCGGTTTCGGGGGTGCAGGTCAAAGGGGCGTCGTCCATCACCGCGCCGACCGTCAAGTTGCCCACGGCGCCGCCATTTTTCACCACCGCTACCACCACTTCGCGAAAGGTGAGCATGCCCACCAGTTCACCGTGGCTCATGACCACCAGTGAGCCGATGTCCATTTCGGCCATCACATTCAGCGCGTCGGCCAGGCCGCCATCGGGTGTGGCGGTGTAGAGGGAACTGCCCTTGACGCGCAGGATGTCGCTGACTTTCATCGTGAGCCCCAGGTGCAATCGATGGGTCAATATAGCCCACAATTCCGCCACGAAAACAGCGAATACCACGCTATGGCCGGTTATTCAGACCCCGGGTTCGACACCCTGGCCTTGCATGCGGGCGCCGCGCCCGACCCGGCCACAGGCGCTCGCGCGCTGCCCATCCACCTGAGCACCAGCTTCGTGTTCCGCAGCAGCGAGCATGCGGCCTCGCTGTTCAACATGGAAGCGTCGGGCCATGTCTACAGCCGCATCAGCAACCCCACCAACGCTGTGCTCGAAGAGCGCATGGCCGCACTTGAAGGCGGTGCCGGCGCACTGGCCACGGCCAGCGGCCAGGCGGCGCTACACCTGGCCATTTGCACGCTGGCCGGCGCGGGCTCGCACATCGTGGCCAGCTCGGCGCTGTACGGCGGCTCGCACAACCTGCTGAGCTACACGCTCAAGCGCTTTGGCATCGACACCACCTTCGTCAAGCCGGGCGATGTGGACGCCTGGCGTGCGGCCATCCAGCCCAACACCAGGCTGTTGTTTGGCGAGACGCTGGGCAACCCCGCGCTCGATGTGCTGGACATTCCCAGCGTCAGCGCCGTCGCGCACGAGGCGGGCCTGCCGCTGCTGGTGGATTCAACCTTCACTACCCCGTGGCTGATGAAGCCCTTCGAACTCGGCGCAGACCTGCTGTTCCACTCGGCCACCAAGTTCCTGGGTGGGCACGGCACTGTGATCGGCGGCGTGCTGGTCGACAGCGGCGCCTTCGACTGGCACGCCAGCGGCCGCTTCCCGGAGTTAACCGCCCCGTACAGCGGCTTTCACGGCATGGTGTTTGCCGAAGAAAGCTCGGTCGGTGCGTTCCTGCTGCGCGCTCGGCGCGAGGGCCTGCGCGACTTCGGCGCCTGCCTGAGCCCGCACTCGGCCTGGCTCATCTTGCAAGGCATCGAGACGTTGCCGCTGCGCATGGCCCGGCATGTGGAGAACACGCGCAAGGTGGTTGAGTTTCTCGCCGCCCAACCCGGCGTTGACAGCGTGGCCTACCCCGAGTTGCCCGGCCACCCCAGCCACGAATTGGCCAAGCGGCTGCTGCCGCGCGGCTGCGGCGCGGTGTTCAGCTTCACGCTCAAGGGCAGCCGCGCCCAGGGCCAGGCCTTCATCGAGGCACTGAAGCTGTTCTCGCACCTGGCCAATGTAGGCGACTGCCGTTCGCTGGTGATCCACCCGGCATCGACCACGCATTTCCGCATGGACGACGCGGCACTGGTGCAGGCCGGCATCGGGCCGGGAACGATCCGCCTGTCGATAGGGCTGGAAGACGCCGATGATTTGATCGACGACCTGAAACGCGGCCTCAAGGCGGCGAGCCGGAGTGTCTGATGGAACTTCAGGTTAACGACCGCACCGTTTACGCCTACACCGGCGGCAAGCCCTTCAACGCCAGCCTGCCCTGCGTGGTGTTCGTGCACGGCGCCCTGCACGACCACAGCGGCTGGCCCCTGCTGGCGCGCTGGTGCGCGCACCACGGCCACAGCGTGCTGGCGCTCGATTTGCCCGGCCACCTGCGCAGTGCCGGGCCGGCGCTGGCCAGCGTGGAAGAAGCGACCGACTGGTTGCTGGCCGTGCTCACCGCGGCCGGCGTTGAACGCGCCGCTTTGGTGGGCCACAGCATGGGCTCGTTGATGGTGCTGGAGGCCGCCGCGCGCGCGCCGCAACGCGCCAGCCACCTGGTGCTGTTGGGCACGGCCTACCCGATGCCCGTGGCGCCGGCCTTGCTGGAAACGGCGCTGGCCGAGCCGCTGCGCGCGATCGACCAGGTGAATGCCTGGTGCTACGCCGGCCTGGCCGCCAAGCCTTCGTTTCCGGGCCCTGGCGTGTGGCTGCACGGCGCCAATCGCGCACTGATGCGGCGCATTCAAGGCGCGTACCTGGCGGGCAACCTGTTCCACCACGAGTTCAGCTTGTGCCACCGCTACCAAGGCGGCCTGCAAGCCGCGGCCAAGGTTGCTTGCCCAAGCCATTTCATTCTTGGCAGTGCCGACCAGATGACGCCGCCCCGGCTGAGCAGCGCATTGGCCACGGCATTGAACGCGCGCGTTCACCTGCTGCCGGCGGGCCACAACATGATGCATGAGCTGCCCGACGCGGTGCTGGCCGCGTTGCGCGAAGCGCTGGCTTGAAGCAGCACGGCCGCACGCTGAATCGCCGGCCGCGGTCAGGTCAAGTCAAGTCAAGTCAAAGAATCGCGCCGGCCACGCGCAGCGCTTGCACGGCCGCATCGTCATGCCCCAGCTCGCGCAGCACGGCCTCGGTGTGTTCGCCCAGGTGGGGCGCGGGCTGTGGCGGGTTGGGGCGGTGCGGCATGTCTTGCCCATGCGGCATGAAGCGGGCTGCGCTGCGCGGCAGGCGAACGCGACCGAGGCGGCCGTGGTCGATCATTTCCCAACTGCCGT
>JANMYI010000162.1:0-2067 GCA_031381955.1 Burkholderiales bacterium | reverse complement strand
GCTGGCGCGGCCTGGTGTTCAGTGCCGACGGTGCGCGCTTGGTCACCTCGTCGCGCGGCTCCGGCCAGGTCTGGGATGCGAACAGCGGCAAGCTGTTGGCCACGCTGGGCGAGGCCGGCCAGTCCATTGGCAGTGCCCGCTTCACGCCCGACGGCCGGCGCATCGTCAGCCACGAAGGCAACAACGCGCGGATTTGGGACGCACAGACGGGCCAACTGGTGGCCGTTCTGGCCGGCCACAGCCACACCATTCGCGGCCTGGCCATCAGCCCCACCGGCGACCGGCTGGCCACAGCGTCCACCGACAAGAGCGTGCGCCTGTGGCCGCTGTATGCCAGCACCGACGCACTGCTGCTGCAGGCCAAGCAGGCCGCACCGCGCTGCCTGAGCCGGGCTGAACGCGAGGCGGCTAACCTTTCAGGTGAGCTGCCGTGCTGGTGTGGGGAACTGGATAAATGGGTGGCGGGTGGAGCAAGCCAGGCTGGAGCGGGCGTGCAGTCGCGGGCGTGCAAGGCGGGCCCGTAGTGGCTTGAGCAACGCGGTGCGAGCGCAACGACTGAATCTTTGCGTCAAGGCAGGAAACGCTGCAACCTCAAGAAAGCCTTTGCGCGATCAACGTCCGATAGGCTTCGTCATCCGCCATGCGTTTCATATTGGCCATCACGGTCTGGGACCAAGCATCAAGCGGGACGGAGGGGGGCTTGTCCTGAGGCTTGACCATAGGCGGCGTCTCCAATTTCGCCAGCAGCTCAACCTCGCTCAAGTTCGTCCCTGAGACGTTGTGCAATGCGCTCACGATTGCCCTCCGATTCCAGTAGACATGGTCCCCTCCCTTTGAGTTCCCGGAGGTTGTTTGGCCACGGTCGGAGAGGCGATGCGCGAACCGTAGCCTGAGCGCGCAGGGCCGCTCCGAAGCGCTCATCCCGAAGCGCGCAGCGCGAAGGGTAGGCCAGTGTGCGCGCTGGGCTACTGGCCGGCTCCGTTGCATCCTCCCTTCGTCAAGCGTGTTCCGCGCGCCGTTCGAGCGCCCGCGCATTGCGCTGGCACACCCCCCGAAACCCTTCACTCACGCGGCCATCACTGGCCGCTGCGTGCCAGAACTCAACGGCCACTCGACACACCGCCAGCCACGTGGCGCGTTGCGGTGGCAACGGCAACGGCGGCTCGAACGCAGTGACCGGCACTTCGCCACCCGGCAAGGGCGCATACAGCATGGGCAGCATGTCGTAGGCCGGTGCCAGGCTCAGCCCGCCAATCAAGCCGGGCGTTGTGCGGCCTGCATCACTTCGCGGCCGAAAACTGAGGTTGCCGGTGTGCATGTCGCTGTTGGCGATGAGTCGGCCAAACCACCACAGATGGCTGATGCGCGTCACGTCGTCGGCACCGAGCCGGCCCGCTGTTTGCAAGCGCGCTGCCAAGTGCGTCCAGTCGGCCGTACCGCTGCCCAGCAGCGCAGCGTCAAGTGTGCCCAGGCTGATGAGGGGGCTGCGGCCGAACAGGCCGTGGCGATCGAAGCGCTCCACTTCCAGGAAAGTGCGGCCGCCTTGCGCTAACACGCGGCTGCGCGCACTGGCCACTTGCGGCAGATTGGCGGCGCATTCCAGCGCCAAGTGCTCGCACACCAACAAGTCGGCCCAGCGCTGTACGGCGGGCGAACCGTCGGCGCCCGAGAACTTCACCAGCACGTGCGGCGTCGCGCTGCCTGCCAGCTCGCGCAACGCCGAGAACTTGGGGAACTCACCCGCCGTGCTGGAACCCGGCACACCGGCGCCAATGGCCTGCTCGGCCAGCCTTGCGTAGGCACGGCCGATGGTGCGCGTCGTGATGAGCTGCGGCGGTGCGAGCTTGTGTGCTTGCCAGTGCTCAAAGGCCGGATCGCCCAGGATCAGGTTGCCGCTCATGTCGTGCCCGGCGCGGCTGAGCACATGCACCACGTCGTCATCGCCCCATTCGTCAGGGTTGGCCGACACACCCAAGGCGCGGTGCTCGGCCCTGGCCAGTTGCCGGCCCAGATAGCCCTGCGGTCGCATGTCGATCAAGGGATAGGGCAAGCCATCCCACCAGCCAT
>JANMYI010000157.1:0-2274 GCA_031381955.1 Burkholderiales bacterium | reverse complement strand
CACACCCAATGTGATTGCGGTGCACCCCAGCTTTCCGGCGCGAGACTACGCAGGCTTCCTCGCCGAGCTCAAGAAAAACCCGGGCAAGTACAGTTTTGCCAGTTCGGGCACGGGTGGCATCGGCCACCTGCAAACCGAGCTGTTCAAGGGCCAGGCCGGCGTCTTCATGGCGCACATTCCCTACCGCGGTGCCGGCCCGGCGTTGAACGACACCGTGGCCGGGCAGGTGACCATCATCTTCGACAACATGCCTTCGGCGCTGCCCTTCATCAAAGACGGCCGGCTGATCCCGATCGTGGTGGCCGCGCCGCAGCGGCTGACGCAACTGCCCAACGTGCCCACGTTCAAGGAGGTGGGCCTGCCCGATGTGAACCGCATGGCCTACTACGGCATCTACGGCCCCAAGGGCTTGCCCAAGGACGTGGTCGACAAGATTCATGACGCCGTGAAGAAGACGGTGGACATGCCCGATGTGCGCAAGCGCATTGAAGACACCGGCTCGCTGGTGGTGGCCAACACGCCGGCCGAATTTGCCAAGCAGATCGAAGCCGAGTTCGCGGTCTACAAGGCCGTGGTGGCCAAGCAAAAACTCGTGCTCGATTGATGGCAGGCCGGCCTGCGGCTGAGCCGGACAAGCAGGCTGCGCGCAGCCAGGAAAGCATCGACCGGTTCATCGACGCCCTGTGGCTGGAAGACGGTCTGGGCACCTTGAGCCTGGCGGCCTACCGGCGCGACTTGCAGCTCTATGCCGCCTGGCTCGAAGCCGGCAGTATCAAGGCGCTGAACGACACCCAGGCCAGCGACCTGCTGGCTTACATGGTGGCCAAACATGCAGCTTCACGCGCCAGCACGGCGAACCGGCGGCTTTCGGTGTTCAAGCGCTATTGCCGCTGGGCGCTGCGCGAGCGGCTGATGACGCAGGACCCGACGCTGAAGCTGATGTCGGCGCGCCAGCCGCTGCGCGTGCCGCACAGCTTGAGCGAGGCGCAGGTGGAAGCCCTGCTTGCCGCGCCCGACGTGGCCACGCCGCTGGGCCTGCGCGAGCGCTGCATGCTCGAACTGATGTACGCCAGCGGCCTGCGCGTGAGCGAGCTGGTGGGGCTGAAGACGGTGTACGTGAGCCTGGTGGATGGCGCGCTGCGCGTCACCGGCAAGGGCAGCAAGGAGCGTCTGGTGCCCTTTGGCGGCGAGGCGCAGGCCTGGATCGAACGTTATCTGGCCTACGCCCGTGCGGACATTTTGAAAGGCCAGCACAGCGACGCGCTGTTCGTCACCGCGCGCGGCGGGCCGATGACGCGGCAGATGTTCTGGAACATCGTCAAGCGCCATGCGCTCGCCGCGGGCATCACCGCGCCGCTGTCACCGCACACGTTGCGCCATGCCTTTGCCACCCACCTGCTCAACCACGGCGCCGACCTGCGCGCGGTGCAGATGCTGCTGGGCCATGCCGACATTTCCACCACCACCATCTACACCCACGTGGCGCGCGAGCGGCTGCGGCAGTTGCATGCGCAGCACCATCCGCGGGGGTGATGCGGGGGTGATGCTGGGGTGATGCCGGGGCGATGCACGGCTCACCCCTGCGGCGCGGCTACCAGGCGCGCGTAGACGCAGGTGTTGCGCAGGCTGCCGTCTGGTGCGCGGCGATCATGGCGAAGCACGCCTTCGAGCGTGAAGCCGCAGCGCAAGGCCACGCGCCGCGATGGGGCGTTGTCTTCATCGGTGATGAGTTCAAGCCGCGCGGCGTGAAGCTGGCCGAAGGCCAGCATGGCCAGGGCGGTTACCGCTTCGCTGATGAAGCCCTGGCCGGCGCGTGAACTGCGCACCCAATAGCCGACTTCCAGCTTTGGCGTTGACCATTCCGGACGGTGCAGGCCACTGCTGCCCACCAGCTCGCCGCTGGCCTTGTCAAACAGCAGGTAGGGCATGTCCTTGCGGGCCACGAAGTTGGCTTGCGCATTGCGGCAGTAAATCTCGGAGCGTTCAGTGCTTTGCTCGGCCGCCACCCAGGGCAGCGAGGCCAGGAAGCGGCGCAGCTCGGGCAACGACTCCGCCACCGCGGCGTGCAGCGCCGGCCCGTCGCCCGCCTGCGGCGCACGCAGCAGCAGCCGCTCGGTGTGCAAGGTGCTGGGCAGGTCGAGCAGTAGCGGATCGGTCATGATGGGTATCGTCTAACGTTTGATGAGACTTCAACGTCAAGGCTGTCGCGCCATGTGCGCCGGCAGCTTGCGCCACGGCAGTTCGGCCGGGTCAGCCGCCATCGGCCCCGGCGCC
>JANMYI010000143.1:0-1892 GCA_031381955.1 Burkholderiales bacterium | reverse complement strand
GGCAGCGTGAAGCCGATGGCCTCGGTTATGCCCATCATGGTGGCCGCCGTGCCCATGGTCATGCAGGTGCCGTGGCTGCGGGCGATCCGGCTTCCATTTCTTGCCACGCTTGATCGCTCAGGCGCCCGGCACGGCGTTCATCCCAGTACTTGAAGGCGTCACTGCCCGAGCCCAGCACCTGGCCCTTCCAGTTGCCGCGCAGCATGGGCCCGGCGGGCAGGTAGATGCACGGCAGGCCCATGCTCAGCGCGCCCATCACCAGGCCCGGCGTGGTCTTGTCGCAGCCGCCCATGAGCACGGCGCCATCCACCGGGTGGCTGCGCAACAGCTCTTCGGTTTCCATGGCGAGGAAGTTGCGATACAGCATGGTGGTGGGCTTGACCAGGCTTTCGCTCAATGAGATGGCCGGCAGCTCCATTGGAAAGCCGCCGGCCTGCAGCACGCCGCGCTTCACGTCTTCAACCCGCTGCTTGAAGTGCATGTGGCACTGGTTGGCGTCACTCCAGGTGTTGACGATGGCGATGATGGGCTTGCCCACCCAATCCACCGGCGCATAACCCATTTGCATGACGCGCGAGCGGTGGCCGAAGCTGCGAAAGTCGTCGGGCGCGAACCAGCGTGCGCTGCGCAAGGTGTCGGCGGTCTTGCTCATGGCGGTAGGTGGGTGGTCAAGGCACGTGGTTCAAGGGCCGCGCTACGGTGGTTGCGGCAAAGCATAACGGCAACCGGCCGCCGTGGCCCGGGGGGCTGACGGGCTTGGTGCCCGGCCTGCCTTGAAATCGTCGGTGGCGCGAAATGGAGAAGGGGGTCGAGAAGCTGGCCTGGCTGGGCAGCACGCGGGCTTTGGAATTGGCGTTCGAGGAAGTGCGGCCAGATTCGAAGGGAATCGGCATGGGGTGCCTCCAAGCACCTTGACGACAAAAGGCACACACCCTGTTAGACTTTCCAGGTGAAGCCTTTTCGGTGGGATCCTGCGAAGAATGAGCAACTCAAACTTGAGCGCGGCGTTTCGTTCGAACTCATTGTTGTGGCGCTGGAAGCGGGTGGCTTGCTCGACATACTGGCCCACCCGAACCCAACGAAGTATCCGAACCAGCGCGTGCTCGTCTTCGGCAGCGATGGGTATGCCTACCTGGTGCCGTTTGTGGACGACGACGAGCACTTTTTCTTGAAGACCGTCATCCCCAGCCGCAAGGCCACGCGCGACTACTGAACCGAGGTGATTCAGATGCCGAAGATTGACGCCTACGAGGCCGAAGTTCTGTCCGCGTTCGAAAGGGGCGCACTGAAATCGGTTGCCACGAAATCCGCGCTGTTGAAACTCAAGGCTGCCGCGCGGGCCACCGCGATCAAGGATCGCCGGGTGAACATTCGTTTGTCATCGGGCGATCTTCAGGATATTCAGGTCAAGGCGCTGGAGCAGGGCTTGCCGTACCAGACGCTTATCGCCAGCGTCCTGCACAAGTACGTCTCCGGCCGGCTGGCTGAGCGTGATGCCACCACGCCCAGCGCGGCGAAGGTGGCGGTGCCGCATCGTCGCGCCGGCAAAGCTGGCGTGTAGCCGGTCTGGCTTTCAACCCTGCCGATACCACAGCACGCCGTTCGCATCCAGCTCACGCCTGGCCAGCCCACGCTGCACCAGGTGGTTCAGGCAGGCCACGGCTTCGCCCGTGGCCAGGTTGAGCAGCATGGTGTCGCTGACCGATATTTCGCGCGCAAACAGCGTGGCGAAAACATCCACCGCGCGCTTGGGTTCGCTCAGGCGCGTCACGAGCCGGTCCAGCGCGCGCTGCTGCGAAGCGGCCAGGTAGTCGAGCCGAGCATGCAGGCCGCGGAAGGGCTCGTTGTGGGCGGGCAGCACCAGCACTTCGTCGGGCACTTCAGCCTTGATT
>JANMYI010000124.1:0-4813 GCA_031381955.1 Burkholderiales bacterium | reverse complement strand
GCTCAGTTTGCCGTACCCGCGCGCGGCGCCACGCTGTTGGGGTCGGCTCAACTCGAACGTTAGGCGTCAAAGGACACTTGTGCCTCAGGGCCTCCACCGCAACCAGCCGCACGCGCCCAGCACAACGCATCCGGCTGCCATCCTCTCGCGATGGGTCGAGCTCACCGCGATTTCTGGAGTGAATCATGACGGACTGCAGCATGTACATTGGGAACTTGAAAGACCCAAGATTCAAATGGGACGGAGGCGACTGGAACGGCAATGTGCCATCCGCGATATCGCCAGAATTTCCGTCTCCGCCGAATCATTACAACGCTGACTTTCATGAATGGGTCAAAAAATCGAACGTAGAATGTAAACAAACAGATTTTGACGGATACGTTGCGAAGGTCAAGAAAGCGCAGATCCTCGAATTTGTCACCAGTACCTATGATCGCGGTAGAGATCTCCCCTGGGTAAAGCCAAAATTACCCGAACTCCTAGAATTCATCGCGACACTTGACGAAGATGCGGTCTACGCGCTTGTGGCCACCTCATGGTAAATGCTAACCGTGCAGCCAGCACCTGTCTATTTGCCTCAAACCGGCTGGAGGTCCTCAATGCCTATCAGTAAGCCAAAGACAAACGACTGGCCGCCTCGTATGTTGTTGTACGCGTACGATGAGGACATGAATGTTATTACTCGATCCACAGATCGAAAGTTTGATTTAAATGACAACCTTTTTCAGGTCTGGCATGAGGATTCGCGGACCGTTCACCTTGGCTTTGAGACACGAAGCGCAAACTGGCCTATCTGGGACGATGAATCATTAAGATGGATCGAAATGCTAATTCGCCATGATCTTCAGTTTGATGGCAATGAAGTTGAAATTTCCCGACACACGACCTCGATCGGTCGACCTTGCACCGAGGAGTTTGTCTGGAAAGTGGTAATTCGATGACACTTATGATGTCCTACCGAGGAGCGACACGTAGCAAGATAAAGAGGGGACCCTGTGGAAACGACTGATGTGCGCAATCTGGTAACTGATGCCCTGCTATCCCTGAAGCCACCATATTCTGAGCACATGATTGACGAGGTCTTTCATGCTATTGAGTCGCCCCTGCAAATCTCTGCCACCCCACATGAACGCTCGCTCTGCTGGTTGAACGCCAATAGCGTCATCTCCCGGGATTGATTCCAATCGACATCAGTTCCTGGGAGTTTTGGAGAGCGCATCCGATGGCCACCGACGACTTTTTCCGCGCCCGGCTGGACTCGATGATCGACATGCGCCACCCGCTGGCGGTGCTGGCAACGCGCATGCCCTGGGCCGCCATCGAAGCCTCACTGGCCCCGCTACTCGCGCACAAGGATCGCAGTGGCCGTCTGGTCCAGGATGCCGACCTCTTCGGCCCCACCGCGCAGCTCGCCGGTGCCGGCCTGAGCAATGCCGGCCGCCCGCGTTTGCCAATCCGCCTGATGGTCGCGCTGCTTTACCTCAAGCACGCCTTCAACCTGAGCGATGAAGAACTCTGCCAGCGCTGGAGCGAGAACGTGGTGTGGCAGTTTTTCAGCGGCATGGCGTACTACGAGCCGCGCCTGCCCTGCGACGCCACGCAGATCGGGCGCTTTCGTCGCGTGCTCGGTGAGGCCGGCGTCGAGCAATTGCTCAAGTCCACCATCGAAGCGTCCGTGTCGATGGGGGTGGTCAAGAAGACCGAGTTCGAACGCATCATCGTCGACACCACGGTGCAAGAGAAGGCCATCGCGCACCCGACCGACAGCCGCCTGCTGGAGATCGCGCGCCACAAGGTGGCCAGTGCCGCCAAGCGCTGCGGCATCGCACTCAAGCAGACCTTCGCCAAGCAGGGCAAGGAACTGCGCCGCAAGGCCGGTGGCTACGCGCACGCCAAGCAGTTCAAGCGCTTGCGCCGCACGGTCAAGCGCCAGCGCACGATCCTGGGCGCACTCATGCGCAATGCACAGCGCGGCCTGGAATCAATTTCGCAGGGCGTTGCAGGTGAACCCACAGCCCTGGCCATCACTGAGCTGATGATGTGGCTGGGTCGCGCCGAGCGAATTCGCACGCAGGAACGCCACAGCAAGAACAAGCTCTACGCGCTGCACGCGCCCGAGGTGGAGTGCATCGGCAAGGGCAAGGCACGCAAGCCTTACGAGTTCGGCGTGAAGGTCAGCCTGGCCGTCACGCACGAGCACGGTTTGATGGTGGGCGCGCGGTCTTTCCCCGGCAACCCTTACGACGGGCACACGCTGGCCGAGCAACTGGAGCAGACCAACACGCTGCTGCAGGACATCGGCGTGAAGCCCACCACGGCGGTCGTTGATCTGGGGTTCCGCGGCGTGGACGAGGCCTGCGCACCGGTGCAGATCATCCACCGGGGCAAGTTCAAGTCACTGGATGCGCAGCAGCGCAAATGGCTCAAGCGGCGCCAAGGCGATCGAGCCGGCCATCGGTCACACGAAGAGCGATAACCGCATGGACCGCTGCTGGCTCGGGGGCAGCACCGGCGACGCGCTGCATGCGGTGCCGTGTGCGGCCGGGTTCAACATCCGCTGGCTGCTGCGGGCGATCGCCGCCAAGGGGCTGGCGGCGTTTCTTTTGGTCTTCTCGCAGGTGGCGTTGTATGCGGCATGCATCGGCCGCGGGCTGCGAATTGCTCTGCGTGCCGTTGGGCAACCAGACCCACAGTTCGAGTCGCGGCGGTATCAGCTCGTGCCGGCACTGGTTGGTTTGTTGCCATGTAGGTACTTCTGCCCACAGCATAGACCGAGCTGGCCGGCGCGCGGTAAGCGTCCAGCCAACCCATCTTGACAGGCGGGTTCACTTCAGGTGGATGTCTGCGGCTGCCAGCGATGTGGCAGCAACTCCCCAACGCGACTGGCCGGCTGCGTAGGCAGGCGCTCGATCACGTCCTTCAAGTAGGCATGCGGCTCGTGGCCGTTGATGCGCGCCGAGTGCACCAGGCTCATGATGGCCGCGGCCCGCTGGCCTGCGCGCAGTGAACCGGCGAACAGCCAGTTCGAGCGCCCGATCGCGATTGGCCTGATTTGGTTCTCAACCCAGTTGTTGTCAGGCGGCAGGTCACCGTCATCGATGAAGCGCGTCAACGCCTGCCAACGCTTCAAGCTGTAGTCGATGGCCTTGGCTGTGGCCGAACCATCAGGCACCTTTTGGCGCTGAGACGTCAACCACTGGTGCAATGCGTCGGCCACCTTGCGCGATCGCTCTTGGCGGATGCGTTTTCGCTCATCGGCTGGGAGTTCACACACCTCGCGTTCAACCTCATACAGCTGGGCGAAGAACTTCAATGCCTGCTCACCAGTGCTGCTTTGGTGGTTGACCCACAGCTCGTGGAATTTGCGCCGCGCATGCGCCAGGCAACCCGCCTCGGTCACCCCCAGCTCGAAGCAAGCTTTGTAGCCCGCGAAGTCATCACACACCAGCTTGCCGCGCCAGCCCTGCTGGCCGGGCAAGCCCAGGAAGTTGCGCACGTTGTGCCCGCCTCGCCCCTCGGCGAACTCGAACACCACGGCACCAAATCCCTTGTCGCTTTTGGCCTCGTAGCTCGTGGTGCAGTAGCTCCAGATGTAGGCCCGGTGCGTCTTGCCGTTACCCGGTTTGAGCATCGCAACAGGCGTCTCGTCAGCGTGCAGCACCGAGCTGGTGAGCATCTCGGCCTTGAGCGCATCCACCAGCGGCTGCAAGTGCACGCCGCACTGGCCCACCCAGGCCGCCAACGTGGAACGCGGGATGGCCAGGCCCGCGCGCTCGAAGATGCTCTCCTGCCGGTACAGCGGCAGGTGGTCGAGGTACTTGGCCACCAGCACCTGGGCCAGCAAGCCCGTGGTGGGAATGCCTTTGTCGATGATGTGCGTGGCCACGGGCGCTTGGATCAAGGTTTCGCAGCGCTTGCACACCCACTTGCCGCGGATGTGGCGCTCAACGCTGAACACGCCTGGCGTGTAGTCCAGCTTCTCGGCCACGTCTTGCCCGATGCGCTGCAGCGCGCAGCCGCACCCACAGGTGGTGCTGGCGGGCTCGTGGTGGTGCTCGGTGCGGGGCAGCTCGGGCGGCAGCGCGGCGCGCTTGGGTTGGTGCTTGTCAGCCTTGTCGGCCTTGACGGGTACGTGCTGTTCGATCTCGGCGGCCAGGGCGGCCAGATCAGCGTCGATGCTGTCTTCGAGCAAGCTGCGCTGCTCGGCGTTGAAGGCCTCAGACTTGGCCGCGAACTTCAGCCGCTTGAGCACCGCCATCTCGTGCGTGAGTTTGTCGATGAGGGCTTGCTTGAAGGTGTTCTCACGCTGCTGGGCCTGCAACGCTGCGCTCTTGCTGGCCACGTCGGCGATCAAGCTGCGCGCCACCTCGCGCAGTTGCTGCGCATCGAGCTGGTCGAGTTGACTGAGGTGGGCGGTGCTCATCACGGCAACGTGATGTTGCCGCTTATCTCTAGCGTTAGTATTGGTGAATTCAGCAATTGCGCGGTACGCTTGTGCTGTCTTCGCACAACGCCATTGCCTAGCGCTGTTGGCGCAGCGCGAGCGCTACAGCACGCTGATGATGCCCGCCGCGCCGATGCGCTGCCACGGCAGGCCCAGCACCAGGGCGTCGAGTTGCGCACGGCTCAGGCTCAGTGTCGTGCCCGCATCCCGCGGCCAGGTGAACTTGCCTTGGTTCAGCCGCCGCGCGGCCAGCCACACGCCGATGCCGTCATGCACCAACACCTTCATGCGGTTGGCACGCCGGTTGGCGGTAAGCGTGGCCTCAAGGCCCTCTTGACGTTGGAACTGCGAGGGGACTACAGCAGATTG
>JANMYI010000122.1:0-2983 GCA_031381955.1 Burkholderiales bacterium | reverse complement strand
TCATTGATCGTGCCATGTTCGTGCAGAAATACCGTGAATTATGGGAAGATGATAACGGGGTTATAGGGCGCGGTGGCGATCGGAAATCAAAGGGCCAACTTGGCCCTTTGATCGAAGCCAATTTTTCTCAGCATGTCGCAGAGCGCCTGGGTGTATCGGAGCAGCATTTCCATGGCCGGCCCGGCGCGCTGGAATTCTTCTTTCAGTGCCTGCGCCGGCAGCCGGAAAGCGTCGCCCGAGTTGAGCACCACGGCGTGGCTGCAGGTCGAGCCACCGCCCATCAGCATCGATATGCCCACCATGCCGTCATTGCCCACCAAAGCCGATTCCGACGATGCGCCCGAATCAGTGAAATTCATCAATGACACCAGCGCGCTGGTCGGAAAGTAAGCGTGGCTCATGCCTTCGCTGCCAGCGTACAGCTCTTGGCGGCGGGACAGCGGGGCGTACTCCAAGTACGCTCGCACACGCTGCCAACTGTCTTGGGGCAAGGCGGCAAGCAAGCGGTTATTTCGGGGCTGGGGTCGCATGTAATACCTTCACGCTTTACTCCTTCACGCGTTACTTCTCACAGGTTCGCTTCTTCACTAGCAAATTGCGTGCCCTCAAACGGCGCCGAGGCGCCTCACTCTTCATGACGGCCCCTGTGCATGCTGCCGGCTTTGCGGCACGTTTTACCTGCCTGCAACCGCGCCTTGAGCGCGGCGCCATCGCTTTCTCGGCACCCCGATAGGCATGGCGCTTGCCCCACTTTCTAAGTGCTCGACGCTGGTTTGTTGAGCTGGTTGTATCAGTGCGCAGGCACGCGGAGAACCCCCATGGAACCCAGCCTTCCGATAGGTCGCCTTTTACTGCTCTGGACTTTTGCGCCGCTGTTGCTGCTTTGCATCCTGGCGCTGATGCGGCCACGCCGCTGGGCCGATCCCAAACAGGCCGCCGCGCGGCTGAACATGCCGCAACCGATGCCCGACACGGTGCCCATTCCTCAGCCCGACAGCGTGCCGCCGCCGATGGATTTGCCGCAGCAGCCAATGCCTCCCGAAGTGCAGGAGCCGGTGCTGCCGGGCGAACATTCGCCAGTCTCGGACCCGGCCTTGCCGGGGCGGGAAAGGCAGCGGCTTCGCGCCTGACGCCGACAGCCGCTGGGTCAGTCGTCGGCAGGTGTGGCGCCGCCTTCACCTTCCCAGGTCTGCAACGGTTTGGCACCCGTGGGCGAGCGCACGCCGGTGCCTTTGGATTTAACCCCGCCCTGGATCGCCAAGTACAGCAGCCCCAACGCCAACAGCAGTGCGAGGGCGAGCCCCGGCCCACCAGCACGCCGGCCCACGGGCATTGACACCGGATAGGTGTCGCGGCGGCTCGGGTAAGCGTACAGATCTGCGACTTTCGTGGCGACTTTCGTGGCGGCTTGTGCCGCAGAGTCGGCTGCCAAGCGCGCCGCTCGCGTGATGGTTCCTAGCATGGCACCGCTCCTTGGCATGACTGAATGCTGCGCTATGTTGGCAAGGCGTGTGCCCGAAACCATGTGGCGGCCGCCGCGGCGACAATCTGCGACGCCAAAAACAGGTTGGATCAAATTGAAGAAGGAACGCTCGCCATGACCCACGCCCTGATCGTGGAAGACGATGTCGATTCAGCGGCCACGCTCAAGGCGTTGGTGGCTGGCGAAGGCCTCACCGTCGCGCTGGCGCACACGCTGCGCGACGCGCGGCGCCAGATTGCCTTGCACCAACCCGACATCGTTTTGCTCGACTTGCGTCTGCCCGACGGCAGCGGCATGGACTTGTTCTCGGACCCACTACTGGTGGCCAATTCCGAGGTCGTGCTGATCACCGGCCATGCCAGCCTGGAGTCGTCCATCCAGGCGTTGCGCCTGGGCGCTGCTGACTACCTGGTCAAACCCATCAACCTGGTGCAACTGCAAGGCGTGCTGTCGCGCGTGACCAAACCTGCGGTGCTCAAGGCCGAGGTGGCCGACCTGGCGGCCAACCTGGCCAGCGCCGGGCACTTTGGTCAGTTGTGGGGGCGCGCCCCGGCCATGCAGCGCGTGTACGAGCAGATCTCGCGCGTCGCCGGCACCGGGGTCACGGTGTTCATCACCGGGGAAAGCGGCACCGGCAAGGAAGTGGTGGCACAAAGCGTGCACGACCTCAGCCGCCGGCGCAAGAAACCGTTCCTGGCGGTGAACTGCGGCGCCATTTCGCCCAACCTCATCGAAAGCGAAATCTTCGGTCACGAGAAAGGCAGCTTCACCGGTGCGGACCGCCAGCACCAGGGCTTCTTCGAGCGCGCCAGCGGCGGCACCCTGTTCCTGGACGAGATCACCGAGATGCCTCTGGAGCTGCAAGTTAAGCTGCTGCGCGTGTTGGAGACCGGGCGCTTCATGCGCGTGGGCTCCACCCAGAGCCAGGAGACCGACGTGCGCGTGATTGCCGCCACCAACCGGCTGCCGATGCAGGCCGTGGCCAGCGGGCGGCTGCGCGAAGACCTGATGTATCGGCTGAATGTCTTCCCGATCGATTTGCCACCGCTGCGCGACCGCTTGCAAGACGTGCCGCTGCTGGCCGAACATTTTTTGGCTTCATTCAGTGCCCAAGAGGGCCCGGTCAAACGCTTCAGCCCCGCCGCGCTGGCGCGACTGGTGACCTATCGCTGGCCGGGCAACGTGCGCGAACTGCGCAACGCGGTGCAGCGGGCGTACGTGATGGCGCACACCGACGTGATCGACACCGCCTGGCTGCCGCAAGACGCTGCGTCCGCCACGCCAACCCCGCCTGGCATGCCGGCCCAGCCGGCCCCAGCCGCGCTGGCTGAGCCGGGGCCAGGCCCCGCTCCTGTGGCGGCCGCCGAGCCCAGCATCGAGGGCGCGGCGGCGGCCGGCGCGCCCACCTTGGTGTTGCCATTGGGGGTGTCGCTGGCCCAGGCCGAACGCCTGCTCATCCAGGCCACCTTGCGCCACCACCGGCATCACAAGGAACGCACG
>JANMYI010000077.1:0-2228 GCA_031381955.1 Burkholderiales bacterium | reverse complement strand
TGTTGTTCTTCTGCCCGACGCCGTCGATGAAAACGTTCACATGGTCGAAGTTCTGTGCGCCCGCTTGAATCTTGGTGTTGCCGCCGCTGTCGGTGGAGAACGCCACCCCCGGCGCCAGGTCGGCCGAGCTGAGGAAGTTGCGCGTGACTTGCGGCAGGCTGTCGATCATCTTGCGCGAGACGTTGGTGCCGACTTCGGAGGTCTTCACGTCCTTGCGTGCCAGCGTGCCCACGATGGTGATCTGCTGCGTGGCGGCGACCGTGACGTCGACCGATGCGGTCTCGCCCACCTGCACCGTGATGACTTCCGACTTCTGCGCGCCGACGCGAATTTCGTACGCCCCCGGCGCCAGCCCCGCGAGCACATAACTGCCATCGGCCAACGCGGTGGTGCGGTAGGTGTTGCCGTTGGCCAGGTTGACGGCCGTGACGACGACGCCACCGGCCTGCGCCGGCGCGCCGCTAATCTGGCCCTTGATGGTGGCAGTGGCCAACTGCGCATGGGCCGAGCCGGCCAAGGCAAGGAACACGGCGCCGGCCAGGGCGTGGCGGTGGAAGCTGGGTTTGGGTCGATTCATGGGCGTCTCCTGGTGGGGCAAAGGGGTTTGGGGACTGCTGGGGGAATGCGGCGCAGCTCAGAGCGCGCGCGCTCGGGAAGGGGGACTTGCACGGGCCGGTGCGCCGGCGCCGCACGAGCGGCGCACGACCAGTTCGACCGGCAAGGTGGTCATGTAGGGCGCTCGCGATGCGGGCTGCTTGACGGTCTTGACCAGCGCCTCCAACGCGGCCGCGCCGAGTGTCGCGATCGGCACCCGGATGGTGGTGAGCGCCGGGGTCAGGTGGCGCGCGATCGGGATGTCATCAAACCCACCCACGGGCATGTCGCCGGGCAACTGGAGCCCGGCTTCGGCCAGGGCGGCCAGGCAGCCGATGGCCATCATGTCGTTGGCGGCGAAAACGGCGTTCGGGCGCGGCTTCATCTGCGCAATGCGCTGGCCGGCACGGCGGCCGGCGGCTTCGGTGAAATCGCCCTCCAGCAGGATTTCACGCGCGCCTGGCGGCAGCGCGGCGCGGTAGCCGCGCAGGCGCTCTTGCGCTTCGTCGTTGCCCGCCGGGCCGGCGATGAACGCAATGCGCTTGCGCCCTCCGGCCGACAAGTGCCGCGTCATGGCCTTGGCGCCACCAAAGTTGTCGACCACGAAGCGCACCTGAGCGGTGAGGTCGGTGCCGGTGTTCATGAGCACGGCAGGCACGCTGCCCGGCAGGTTGTGGGCCAGGAAGTCGGCGTCCACGTGCGGCGACATCATCAGCAGCCCGTCGACCCGGCCGTTCATCGCGCGCAGCGCGGCGGCGGCTTCGTCGGCATTGCCGTGCGAGCTGGACACCAGCAGATGCAGGCCGCAGGCGCGGGCGGCCTGATCAATGCCGCGAATGAGCTCGGAGAAATACTCGCCATGCAGGTCGGGCAGCAGCGCGCCGATGGTGTCGGTGCGTCGCGTGATGAGGCTGCGCGCTGCGCCCGATGGCGTGAAGCGCAACACCTGGGCGGCATCGAGGATGCGCTGCTTGGTCTGCGGCAACACGTTGCTGGCACCGTTCATCGCCCGCGACACCGTGGCCACCGATACGCCGGCGGCGCTGGCTACGTCTCGAATGGTGGCGGGCACAGTTGCAGGACGCTGTTGCGGGCGTTGATGAAAACGGTTACATGATTGGATGCCAGGGGTGCACCGCCTGTATGTAAGCGTTTGTACTAATGTGCGCGAGCCGTGTGGCCTGCGCGCCACGCCGCGCCGCGTGCTGCCGATTCAGCCTTGCGCCGGGTCGCTGGCGGCGCCGCGCACCGTGCCTTGGCCGGCGATGAAGCGAGCGTAGTACTGCGCGCTGGCTTTGGGCGTGCGTTGCAAGGTTTGAAAGTCCACGTGCACCAGGCCGAAGCGTTTGGAAAAGCCGTGCGCCCATTCGAGGTTGTCGAGCAAGCTCCAGGCGTAGTAGCCGCGCACGTCGGCGCCTTGCGCGATGGCGGCGTGCACGGCGTCGATGTGCGTGCGCAGGTAGTGCACGCGCAGCGGGTCGTCGATGCGGCCCGCGATGGCGCTGGGCGGGTCGTAGAAAGCCGCGCCGTTTTCCGTCACGTACAGCGGCAGCCCGCCGTAGCGCTGGTGCAGCCACAGCAAGGTCTCGGTCAGGCTCTCCGGGTGGAGTTCCCAGCCGGTCTCGGTGTGGGTG
>JANMYI010000045.1:0-3318 GCA_031381955.1 Burkholderiales bacterium | reverse complement strand
CGATCAGGGTCGACTTGCCGCGCTGGTACACCTTGCCGTACACGACGTCCTGCACGCCAGACCACAACAGCACGACGCTGTTCTCGTAGCAGTCGTGGTTCTTGCAGGTGCTGACGAGCACGTAGTCGGCGCCGGCCACCTTGAGCGGCTTGTTGTCCGAACTCGGGCCGTCCAGCTTCGCCAGCCACGGCTCCTTGGACAGCGGCCCCAGCGCCTTGTAGTAGGTGGCTTTCGCCTTCGGGCTGTAGAGCAACCCGGCGGCACCGAGCTCGGTTAGCGCATAGCCCTTGAAAGACTTGTCCGGATTGCCGACTCCCTGCGCCGACACCGTTGCGGTGATGACGCCGAGCGCGAGTACCGCGCTGTAGATCACATGCTTCATGCTTGCCTCCTGGGTCGCGGCGACGACGGCCGTGCGAAAGCAATATTTCATGAGGAACTCCTGATGACCTGCCAAGGGGAACCTCAGCATAGACAAGGCGCGTTACCAGCCGGTTACCGCAGGGGCGGGCTAACGGTCGGCGATCGGATGACTGGTGGGCGCCGATCTCACAGCCGCGCGGCCTCAGGCTCGTTCGCCGTTCCAGTCGCCAATGCGCCCAGCCGGCATCCAGCAGCCATGGAAGCCCACAGGTACATGGCGCGGCAAGGCCACCTGCGCCAGCGGGCCGGCGTTCAGATCGCGGGCATCGAACACATCCAGCGTCTGGCATGCAGTTTGCGCATTGAACTGGAACGCGATCACATAGCCGTGGTCTTCGCTTTGCGCTGCGTCGGCCGCGGCGAACCAGGGTTCGCTGTACCAACTGTGTTCAACGCTGTCGCTGTGCGCGCACAGGGATGCGCCCGTGGCGAGGTCGAACCTGCGCAGGCCGTTCCACTGCAAGATTTGGCTCGGGTGATGATCGACCAGGTAGCCGAAGCGCGTGCGCCGGCCCAGCAACGCGGCATTGATGCTGGGAAATTCCACGTTGCGCTGGGCGTCCAGACAATGCTCTTCTGTGGCACCGGTGCTCAGGTTCATGCGCCAGCGCCACAGCCGGGCCTGCATCACCAGTTCGGCCACGTTCTTCGCGGTGCGAAGGGCGTCGATGCTGCCGTCGGTATTCAAGCTCGGCATGTAGCGGCAGGCCACCATGGTGATCCAGTCGCCGTGCGCGTCGCTTTCTTCCCAGGCATTCACCACGTGGTACAGGAAGCAGGGCGTGAAGCTGAACCAGCGCACCTGGTCGCTGCGGCCAAAGCGCGGTATCACGCCGAAGCGGGTGGGCAATTCGGGGTGGAATTCGAGCTTGTGCCGGCCCAGTTGCAGCGCCTCTTCGTTGTGGAACAGCGGCAGGTCGTGGACGATGCTGTGGTGCTCGGTGATGGCCATGTCGTGCGGCAAGCGCGCGCCGGGCAGGGCAATGGGCACATGGTGCTTCAAGGCGCCATCAGGGCCGAGCACGCCGTAATGCATGTACGGCGGCTCGTTGCCATAGTCGAAGTACATCAGCTCGCCGGTCGCGTCATCCACCTTGGCGTGCGCACTGATCTTGCCGCCCGCGCCGGCTATGGCCCGCTGCTTGCCCAGTGTGCGCAGCGTGAGCGGGTCGATCTCGTAGGCGTCGCCGCTCAGGTACCACAGTGCCAGCGCCTTGCCGGCATGGCCCACCACGTCGGTGTTGGCGCTGTCCTTCATGGGCCGATCAGTGCGGCCGGCCAAGGTTTCACGAATGCCCCAATGCGTGGCCTGGCCAGCGGCCTGTTCTTGCGCAAAGGCACTGGTGCGCACCCAGCGGTTGCGCACGGTCAGGCGCCCCTGGCGGAACTCGGCAGCGTGGATCATGCCGTCGCCATCAAAGGGGTGGTAGCGGCCGTTCGGCGCGAAGCGCGGGTTGGGGCCGGCGCGCAGATACACGCCGTTCAAGTCCGCCGGCAGCGCGCCTTGGATGAGTGGCAGATCGGTCAGCACCGATTCATCAGCCACCGGCGCGAACGGGCCGCACAGCAGCGGGCCGAAGTCTTCGCCGAAGGGCGCGAAATGCTCGTTGCGCTGCGGTGCATTCATGGCGATTAACCTTTCACTCAAGCCGCGCCCGGCCGCTGCCAGACCAAGCGATGATGCCGCGTCACGGCCGAGCCCGGCACGGTGTCTGAGGCCGACAAGGTGAGCACGCCTGCGGCATCGAATTCAACATTGCGCACCTGGTCAGTGTTTAAGAAGTTGGGGTTCAGCGCCATCACCACATGGTGCACCACCTGCATACCGGTGGGCAACCCGGGGTCACGGCGCAGCTCGTACGGGCCAGCATATTGAAAGAAGCTGTCGAACGCGGCCAGGCGTTCGGCCGGCGGCGCGCTGCGCACGCTCTCGCTTGAAAGCACGGGCCGGTCGGCGCGCGCGATGCTGGCGCTCATGTGGCCATCGGCCGTGTAGCAGATCAGGCCCACCGCGCCGGGGCCGAAGGGCAAGGTGCTGGGCCGGCCGTCGCTGTACGCGATCTCCCAACGCACCAGGCGCCAGCTACCGAGCAAGGGGTTGGGGGTGAGTTTCATCGCATGCGGGAGTTGGTCGAGGCGGCGATTGTCAAGCCGCGCACAATGAGGCTGCCATCATGAGCAAATGCCGCTGGGCTACTTTGCTCATGCCCCTCGAGGGGGCCTGGCGCGACGCGACAGGTGTGGGGCTTCTCCAACTTAACCAGGCTTGACCATGATCATCGTGCATCACCTCAATGAATCGCGCTCGCAGCGCGTACTGTGGCTGCTGGAGGAACTCGGAGCGCCCTACGAGATTCGCCACTATGCGCGCGACGCCACCACCCGCTTGGCGCCGCCCGAACTGAAGGGGGTGCACCCGCTGGGCAAGTCGCCGGTGATCGAAGATGAGGGCCGCACGCTGATCGAGTCTGGCGCCATCGTTGACTACCTCATCCGTCGCTACAGCGCGGGCCGTTTGCGCCCGGCTGAAACGTCAGCGCAATTCGAGGCCTATCAGCAGTGGCTGCACTACGCCGAAGGCTCGGCCATGTTGCCGCTGTTGCTGAAGCTGTACGTGAGCCGCCTGGGCGATGCCGGCTTGCCGCTGAAGCCGCGCATCGACAGCGAGCTGGCCAACCACCTGGGTTTCGTCGATCGTTCGTTGCAGGGCCGCGAATGGCTGGTGGGCGATGCACTCAGTGGCGCCGATGTGCAGATGAGCTTCGTGGGTGAAGCCGCGCGCGGCCTGCGGGCTGACTACCCGGCCATGGATGCCTGGGTGCGGCGCTTTCAACAGCGGCCGGCCTACCGGCGGGCGCTGGAACGCGGCGGGCCGTATTCGATGGCAACTTGATT
>JANMYI010000040.1:0-11667 GCA_031381955.1 Burkholderiales bacterium | reverse complement strand
GCCTTTGCCTGGCAGTTCGGCCTGTTCAAGCCGCAGGGCTTGATCGTGGCGCTGTTTGCCTGGAGCTTCACCGTGCCACTGTGGAACCGGTGGTGGCCGGCGGTGCGCTTTGATTGGGCGGTTGCGCCCAGGCCTTCAGCTCACTTGGGCGGCGCCTTGGAAAACAGCCGTGCGGCGCGGCCCTTGAGTTCAAGCAGTTCGCTGGGCGTGACCGAATAGCGCCCGGCCATCACATCCACATCGATGCGGAATTCAACATCGCGCCCGTTGCTGGTGAGCTGCCCGCAGGTGAATTCGTACTCTTTGGATTCGGCGGGCAGGCCGCTTTCGGCCAGGTCATAGTCTTCGTACTTGACATCGCGGATCTCGCCGCTGGCCAGGTCGAGCATGCCGGTGGCGTGAACTTCATCGTCAGCCAGTTCATCGACGATGGTGATGCGTACGTGCAAATCCAAGTGGGCTCCAGGGGCGCGCGCGCGGCGCCAAGATTGTTCAGGGGCGCGATGTTAACGGGCCGGCCCATGTGCCAACGTCACACAAAGCCCAGGCCGCGCGCAGTGCCGAAGTTAACGAGGTTGGGCAGCACCGCATCAAGCTGCGCCTCGCTGCTGCCGAACCAGCGCAGCAAGGTGGCGGCGTACTGGTCGACCGACGTGCTGGGGATCCAGCGCCCGTGCAGTTCCCAACTGTCCTGGCCCACATCGTCGGGCCCGCCCAGGGCCAGTTCAGGGAACCGGCCATAGGTCGTGCCGCCGCGCACCGCGCCGCCCAGCACCAGGTGGTGGTTGCCCCAGGCGTGGTCGGTGCCGGTGCTGTTGTTGGGCTTGAGCGTGCGGCCGAAGTCGCTTTGCGTGAACGCGGTAACAGTCTGCGCCAGGCCCAGGTTCGTCATCGCGTCATGAAACGCGGCCATGGCGTCGCCCAGTTGCTTGAGCAGCCGCGCATGCGCGCCCTGGGTGGCGTCGCTGCCCAAGGCTTGCTCGCCGTGCAGATCGAAGCCGCCGAGTTGGGCGAAGAACAGTTGTCGGTTGCTTTGCACGGTGGCGTTGCCGGCGATCAGCTTGGCCACCTGGTAGAGCTGCCCGGCCAGGGGCGTGGTCAGCTTGCCGGCCACGGTGAGCGGGGCAAAGGCGGCGTCGATGGCGGCCACCGCGCCGGGTTGGCCGGGCAGCACCTTGACCATGGCGGCCAGCCGCTCGGACATGGCAAAGGCGTCACGCTGCTGGCGCGCCAGGGCCTCGCCAAGCAGGTTGTCTTGCGGCTGGTTGTACAGCGCACGCAGCGCATCGGCGCGCGCCACCAGGGGCGCGTAGCTCAGGCGCCAGGGTTCGCTGCCCAGCTCATAGGCGCCGAAGGTGGCGCCGGGGCCGGGCAACACCAGCGGCCCGGCCAGCGAGGCCACGCCGAAGCGGCCATTGCCGCCCACCGAAATGACCGGGTTGGTGGTGGCCAGCACCTCGCTGGCGCGGCCACCCCAGCCGGTGCGCGTGAGCGCCCGGGCGCTGCCGGTTTCCCACAGGATCTGCTGGTCGGAGTGCGAGAACAGGTTGTCGGGGATGAGCGGGGAGTTGGCCGCGGCGGCGCGGTACTGGGCCTTGGTCAAGGGCGCGGCCAGCGGCCCGACGTTGAACACCGGCGCCAGTTTTCCGCTGGACCAGGCGGTTTGCAGCGCGGCCAGCGCCGGGTGCAGGCCGAACGTGCTGCCGCCCAGCGGCACCAGGCTGGCCTGCGGCAAGGCCAGGCCCTGGCGCACGCCGGCGTATTGCGCGTAGCGCGCGGCGTCGGTCGGCACGACCATGTTGTTGCCGTCGTTGCCGCCGTACAGGAAGATGCAGACCAGGGCCTTGTAGTCCGCGGCATGGGCGACACGGCCGGGCAGCAGCAAGCTGCCCAGGCCACCCGCGCCGAGCAAGGAGGCCGCGCCCAGGCCGCTGGCCTTGAGCCAGTGGCGGCGGTTGAGGTTGGTGGCGATTGCGTTCATGGTTGTGCTCCTTAGCGTTGCACTTGGTACTGGGGTGCGGCAAACACCAGGTAGGCCGCCTGGCGCACGCGCTCAGTCACCCAGGTGCTGCTGTTGCTGCTGTCAAACGCCGCCACGGCGTTGACCACGGCGGTGCGCGCCGCGCCCGGCAGCGGCCCGCCGCTGGCCAGCACCGAAAGCCGGTCCACCAGCTTGCCGGCATCTGCCGCGTCGGCTTCAAAGGCGCTGAGGTTCACGCTCGTGCCCAGCGCACCGGGCACGCCGGGCGCAGGCGTGCTGCCGTTCCACATCAACAGGTAGGTGAGGTAGTTCAGCCGTTCGAGCGAGGTGTTGGCGTTGTGGATGCCGAACGCCGGGCCGACCAGGCTGGTGCCGGCCACGGGGTAGTCCGGCGGGTAGAAGTTGAACACCGAGGGCGGGCGAAAGACATGCTGGCGCACCGCTTCGCCCCACCACCAGCCCAGCGCCTCGCCATCGGTCTTGCCGTTCAGCGCGCGCAGCACGCCGGTGAACAGCAGCACCGGTTCGCGCAGCTTGCCGGCGCTGGCTGCGGGTGTGCTGGTGCGAGCGTCGGCGTCGAGCAGCGCGGCGGCCACGGTGGCGGCCAGGTCGCCGCGCGTGCCGGTGCCAAAGTTCACCCCTGCGGCGCTGAAGCGCCCGCTGGTGAAGGCGCCGGCCACGCGCTGCACATAGGCCGGCGACGGGTTGGCACTCACCAGGTGCTGGATCAATTGCTTGCTGATGAAGGGTGCCAGGTTGGCATGCTGCATCAAGCTGTCGAGCACCAGTTCCAGCGCCTGGGCGGCCGTGCTGCCGGCCGGCACCGTCAAGCCGCCCAGCAGCTTGCGCTCGGCGCCGTCGTGAAAGGTGGCTACCGGCACCATGTCGCCGCCGTAGTAGCGGCAATTCGCGCCACTGGGCCAGCAACCCCAGGCGGTGGCGCCGCCGGCGGGGTAGGTCCAGCCGGTCAGGGCATAGGCATAGGCGCGCACGTTGTCGTTGTTGTAGGTGGGCGCGCACACGCCGCCGGCCAGCGTGCCATCGGCATTCAGCATGCAGGTGCCCAGGCTGAACAACTGCAAGAGTTCGCGCGAGAAGTTCTCGTTCGGCGCGGCCTTGTGGTTGTTGACGTTGTTCAGGAAGTCGCCCATCAGCGGCGACAGCGCGACGCTCTTGAGCACCTGGCGGTAGTTGCCGAAAGATTGAGCCAGCAGGTCGTTGTAGAAGTTCCTGAAGCCGTAGCTGCCCGACACTTCAATGCCGTTGATGACCACGATTTGCTGCAAGGCCAGCGCCACACGCTGGCGCAGCTGGTCACTTTGCTGCGTGGCGTTGCGATAGAAGTCCCACACCTGCGGCGTGGTCGAGAACCAGTCACGCCAACAGTTGTCACCGGCATAGGCGCTTTGCTGGCAGAAGTCGGTGCTGCTGGTGTTCTTGTGCACCAGGTCGCTGCCGCCCAGGGTGTAGGCCGAGCCGGCCAGCTTCATTTGCGCCGCCACCCAGGGTGCAGCGCCCAGGCTGCGAATGTCGGCCAGCAAGGTTTCGCTGGGCCCGAAGCTGGCCTGGTGAGCCAGGCGCGAGGCGTCGCTGGCCGTCATGGTGGGCGGCGGGGGTGGGGGCGGCGGCGGTGGTGGCGGTGGCGGTGGGCGTTTGCGCGCCTGGGCGTCTTCCAGACTGGCGGTGCCGCTGGTGTCGCTGCTGCCGCCGCCACAAGCGGCCAACACGACGGCGGCCGCAACCGCGATGGCCCGGGCCTGGCCCGGGCAGGCTGCGAAAAAGTGCTTGCTCATCTGAATTCCCAACCGCGGCTGAACATGTAACAAGGCTCGCACGAAGTCAGCAGGCCGCGGTTACAAAACGTACCGCAGCTTGCCGGCGCTTGGGTGGGTGTGCCAACCTGGGTGGTGGGTGCTTGAACTGGCTGGTGAAAGTGGCGCAATTTCAGGCGCCGGCCACTCTGGCCGATAGCCAGGCTTCAACCCGTTTTCGCGCCACCTGCCGAGCTTGGCCTGGCGCTCGACACAAGGAGTTCAGATGTCCATCGCTGCCCTGTCATCCACCGTTCATGCCTTGGCGACGAACACCGTCGAGCGCATGCCGCCGCGCCGCGGCGACGAGCACGGGCGCGCTCGTGGCCACGAGCATGGCCATGGCCACGGCCCCGGGCGCAACGCCGACAACCCGCTGGTGGCCGCCATGACCGAGGCGCTGGGAAGCTTGCAAGGCCTTGGCGCGGGCACGCCCGTGGGCACACCCACCAGCCCGGCGCCGGTTGCGGCACCGGCCGCCACGCCCAGCACCACCCTCACCAACGCGCTGGCTGGTGCTGCTGCGGCGCCAAGCGTCAAGCCCACCGGCCTCACCGCTGGCGCCACGGCGGCCACGGGCGCGGCAGTCGCGCCCCCAACGCCCGCGGTGCCCGCCGTTGACGCGCGTGAATTGCGCCACGCCACCCTGGAGTTTGCGCACGAGTTGTTTCATGCCTTGCGCAGTGCTGGCAATGAAGGCGGCGGCCCGGGCCGGCACGGCCAGGGTTGGGGTGGCCGGCGCAGCTATGACGACTTGGCACAACGCCTGCAAGCCCTGGCGAGCCAGTTCGCGCCCAAAGCGCCTGCGCCCACACCTGTGCCCACGCCTGCGCCCACGCCCGCCCCGGGCGACACAGCCGGTGCCCCAGTCACGCCCACGGCGCCAGTGGGCGCTACCCCGCCCGTTGCCGCCACGGCACCGGGGCTGGCCACCAACCCGGTGATCAAGCCCACCAGCGCCACAAGCACCACGGCCGGCACCACGGTCGGTACCACACCGGCCACGCCCACCTCGCCCACGCCCGCCCCAGCGCCGGCTGCAGCAGCCGCACCGACTTCTCCGTTGCTTTCGGCCTTTTCCAAGCTTGTGGCAGCGCTCAACCCGGGCGCCACCAGTACCAGCACCAACACCAGCGCAACGCAGTTGGCCGCGTTCTTGAGCCGCCTGTCCAGCGCCCTGGGTGGCCAGGCGCAACCGGCGCAGATGGACGCCATGCCCAAGGGCAGCATGATCAACATTGCCGCCTGAGTGCGCCCCCAGGGCCGGGCTGCGCCCAGCCCGGCCGGCGCCGGCAGCGCCGGCCTCAGGCGAAGCGCAGCCTAGCCTGCTCTTCGGTGTAGTAGCCCAGCGCAACATCCTGCGCCAGCGCTTGCGGGTTGCGCAGCGCGGCGCTGCCGTAGCCGCCGCCGCCGGGCGTGGAAACGCAAATCACATCGCCGGCCTGGATCTGAATGTCCTGGTCTTTCGACAAATGCGCCGGCACGTATTCCACGCCGCCGCGCAGGATCATCACCTTGTTCACGCCGCCCGCGGCGCCGCCCTGGGCACCAGGCGGACCGAAGCGGCCGTGGTCCATCACCATGCTCACGCGGGCCTGGCCGCGCAGCAGGCGGATGCGGTAGTTGACGCCGAAGCCGCCGCGTTGTTCGCCCGCGCCGCCCGAGCCTTCGTGCAGCGAGAACTCTTCGAACAACACCGGGTAGAGCTGCTCCATGATCTCGATGGGCGTGGTCTTGGAGATGCCGATGGTCGAGCAGCCGTTGGAAATGCCGTCGCCCGCCGGGCTGCCGCCGTAGCCGCCGCCGCTGATCACATACATCACATAGGCACGGCCTTGCAGCGGGTCGAAGCCGCCCACGCCCAGGTTGCCGCTGGTGCCGGCCGGCGCACCGAACAGTTCATGCGGAATGGCCTGGCCGAGCGCGGCGAACACGGCCTCGGCGATGCGCTGGCTCACTTCCGCCGCGCAGCCCGATACCGGCCGCGGGTACCGGGCATAGAGAAAAGTGCCCTCGGGCTCGATGATGTGCAGCGGCTCGAAGGTGCCGGCGTTCAGCGGCACTTCGGGGAAGATGTGCTTCATGGCCAGGTACACCGACGACTTGGTGGTGGCGATGACGCTGTTCATCGGCCCCAGGCAGGGGGGCGACGACCCGCTCATGTCAAACGTTAAGCAAGCCTGGTCACCCATGCCGCTGCGCGTGATGCGTATGGCAATGGTCAGCGGCTCGTTCACCACGCCGTCAGAATCCACATAGGCCTTGGCTTCATAGCTGCCCAGCGGAATGCGCTCGATCTGCACGCGCATCTGCTGCGCGGCGCGCAGCTTCAGCTCGGCAATGGCTTGCTCCACAGTGGCCGCGCCATAACGTTCGAGAAGTGCCGACAGGCGCTTGTCGCCGGTGGCCAGCGCAGCGGCCTGGGCCTTGATGTCACCGATGCGCTGGTCGGCCACGCGGATGTTGCTCAGGATGATGGCCAGGATCTCCTCATCCATCACGCCCTGCTTGAACAGCTTCACCGGCGGCAGGCGCAGGCCTTCTTGTTCCACCTCGGTGGCGGTGGCCGAAAAGCCGCCCGGCACCGAGCCGCCGGTGTCGGGCCAGTGGCCGGTGTTGGCCAGCCAGCACCACAGTTGGCCTTGGTGGAAGTAGGGCGCCACGAACTTCACATCCATCAAGTGCGTGCCACCCAGGTAAGGGTCGTTGACGATGAACACGTCGCCCGGATGCAGCTTGATGTTCAGGCGTTGCACGCGTTCGATCACCGCGGCCACGGTGAACTGCATGGTGCCCACGAACACCGGCAAGCCCAACTCACCTTGCGCGATGAGTTCGCCGCTGTCGCGGTGGTAGATGCCGTCTGAGCGGTCCAGTGCCTCGGCGATCACCGGGCTGAAGGCGCTGCGCACGAAGGCCAGATCCATCTCGTTGCAGACCTGGCCCAGGCCGTTTTGCAGCACGGCCAGGGTGATGGGGTCGGAGGTCATTCGAGTACCACGACGCGGTCGTTTGCGCCCGCAACGCAGCCCTCGGCCAGCGGCGCCCAGCCGTGGTGGATGACGGCCCGCTGGCCGTCGTGGCACAGCTCGATGCGCTGTGCTCCGGGCACGTGCTGGTGCACAAAGGCCTCGATGGCGGCCGGCGTGCTGGTGCGAAAGCGCAGGGCGACAAGGTCGTCTTGCGGGTGGTCGTCGAGGTGCACCCAGGGGATGAACGGTGCGGCCAGCATCAGCCAGTGCGAGCCCACGTCCACGGGCTGGGGCGCATAGCCCTGGTCTTGCAGCCAGGCCTGGGCCTGCGCCCGCAGGTTGTCGCCCGGCCCCAGCGCGCCCCACGCCGCGGCGATGAGTTCCACCAGCCACTGGTTGCAGTTCTGGTACGCCTGGCTGAAGGCGTGGGCGTTGGCGCTGTAGCGGCCGCCCAGCAGGCGCAATGCGCCGGCCGCGTCCAGGGCGGTTGCTTCCAGCGCAGCGGCGGGCCAAGCGGGCAGCAGGATGATCGACACATAACCGCTGTTTGCATCGTCATTGCCCAGCACGAAGCCGGCCAGGCCCTGGTCATACAGGCGCGGGCGTTGCTCGTCGCAGGCGTAGTAAAGCTGGCGCACCGACCACGGGCCGTTGGCACTGGCCTTCAGGCTCACCCCGGCATGCGAATAGCGCAGATTGAAACGTTGCAGCTTCAGGCCGGTGCGCGACACCAACGCCACGGCCTGGCCGGACGCTTCCAACTCTTGCTTGACCAGCGCGCCAAAGCTCAACAAGCGGTCTTGCTGCGCGGCGCTCAAGCTCGGCGCCTGGGCGCAAAAGGGTTGTGCAACCGAGCTTGCCTGCACGGCGCCGGCGCAGGCCCAGGCACCCAGAGCGAACAGCAGTGCGGCGCGCATGCCTTGAGTGCGCAGGCCTTTACAACACCACCGGGCGGGCGTCGAGCTCGCGGTGCCATTCATCAGCCAGCACCAGGAAGAACGGCTCGCGGGCGTTTGAGCCGGCACCGGCACGCGCGAACTCCAGGCCATAAGGGCGCTGGCGCACGCTGACCAGTTCTTGCGCCGCCAGGCCGCGCGGCGCCAGCGCCTGCGCGGGCAGTTCAAGCGTCAGCACGCCGGCCGCGCCGGGCACGGCCACGGCTTGCAGCGTCAGGCGCAAGCGGCCGGCGCGCGGCGTCGCATCGGCCACTTCAACGATGCGGTAGTCGCCCTGCGCCACCTGGTTGGTGGTGCGCGACGAGCTGTTGCTGGAGCCGCGGATCGAATCCGACGCGCTGCCCACCGAGGTGGACGCGGCGCTCGACGCCGACGAGGTGGAACTCTCGGCATGGCCGGTCGGCAGGCCGCCCAGGCACAGCAGAGCCAGGCAGGTCAGTCGGTTGGGCAGGGCGGTCATGGGCATCCTTCGAATCCGGCCAGGGGGCCGCGCCGAGCATAGCCGCAAGGGCGAACGCCGGTTAGGCAGCTTTACTTGCCGGTAAACATAAAGTACTATCTGGAACAACCGCAGTCTCAGCGGTATAAACTTCATCGCTACACCATGGTTCACATCCCCGCGTCGCCCTTCACCGTCAAGGAAATGTTCGACCCCGGTGTCTTGGTCGAAGACGAAAAGTGGTACCCCTTGGGCAAGATGGGCAAGGTGCGCCCGTTGCTGTTTGATGTCTCCAATGGCGGCTGGGTCAGCATCCTCAAGGCGCAGGGCTCGGGCACGATCCAGAAGCACCGCCATGCCAGCCCGGTGACGGCGTGGACGATGGACGGCGCCTGGGGCTACCGCGAGCACGACTGGGTCGCGCGCGCCGGCAGCTTTGCCTACGAGCCCGCCGGCCACATCCACACCCTGTACATCGACCCCACGGTGGGCCACATGACGGCGCTGTTCCATGTCATGGGCCCGCTGGTGTACCTGGACGAAGCCGGCAACGCGGTGGACTATGACGACGTCTTCCTGCGCCTGGACCGCTACGCCAAGCATTGCCGTGAAGTCGGCCTGGGCGACGACTTTGTGCGTTCCCTCGTTCGTTAATCACTAGAGACAGAGACACCCGCCATGCCGCAAAAGATGCGCCTGCTGCAAATGCTGATCCACAGCGCCAGCACCCACACCATGCTGAGCTGGGCCGATCCGGCCGATGGCCAGCTTGATGGCCTGCAAGACTTCGCCTACTGGCAAAACATGGCGCGCACGCTGGAGCGCGGCTGCTTTGATGGCGTGTTTTTCGCCGACAGCCCGGCCACGCACGCGGTGTACAAAGGCAGCGTGGCGCCCTCGGTGCAGTACGGCGCGTCGTGGCCCAACCATGACCCCATGCCCCTGGTGGCGGTGATGGCGGCGGCCACGCGGCACCTGGGCATTGGCGTCACGCTCTCAACCACCGGCAGCACGCCCTACCTGGCCACCCGGCGCATGAGCACGCTCAACTACCTGAGCCGCGGCCGCGTGGCCTGGAACATCGTCACCGGCTTCAGCAACGCCGAGCACCTGGCCAACGGCATGGGCGCGCAGATGCCGCACGACGAGCGCTATGACTTCGCCGATGAATTCATGGCGATCTGCTACGAGCTGTGGAACAGCGTGCCGCCCGATGGCATCCTGCAGGACAAGGCCGCCGGCCAGTTTGCTGACCCCACCAAGATCAAGCAGATCGATTTCAAAGGCGACTACCTCAGCTGCAAGGCGGTGTGCCCGGTGCTGCCTTCGCCGCATGGCCGGCCCTTGTTGATCCAGGCGGGCAGTTCGGGCCGCGGCATGCGCTTTGCGCTGGAACACGCCGAAATCATCTTCGGCATCCAGGCCCATTTGCCCGGCATGAAGAAGGCCATGGCGCAGTTGCGCGACGCGGCTGCCGCGCAAGGCAAAGGCCGCGACCCGAAGATGATCTTCGGCCTGCAACCCATCGTGCGCAGCACGGAGCTTGAAGCGCGACAGCGCGCCGAAGCCTTGCGCGAACGCATTCCGCTGGACGCCACCTTGGCGCGCATGTGCGGCGTGTTCGGTGTTGACTTGAGCGGGCTGGACCCCGACCGCCCGCTGGCTGAAATGGAAACGCAAGCCTCGCGCGGGCTGCTGGCCGCCACCACCACCAGTGCCGATGGCAAGGCCGTCACGCTGCGCGACGCCGCCGCGCAGTGGGCCTTGTCGGTGGCCATTCCGCAGCTCATCGGCACGCCGGAACACGTGGCCGACGAGATGGAACGCATCTGGCGCGAAAGCGGCTGTGCAGGTTTCAACCTGAGCCCCACCACCAACCCCGACAGCGTGGATGACTTCGTCGACCATGTGGTGCCCTTGCTGCAAAAGCGCGGCATCTTCCGCACGGCCTACGAGGGCCGCAACTTCCGCGAGAACTTGTTGAATTAACCGTTGATGAGTGCCACTGCCGTGATGCCCGCACCCGCCATGGACGCCATCGACCCCATCGAGCTGCGCCGCTGCCTGGGCTCGTTCGTCACCGGCGTGACCGTGATCACCGTGCTCGACGAAACCGGCGCGCCGATCGGCATGACGGCCAATTCCTTCAACTCGGTGTCGCTCGACCCACCGCTCATCGTCTGGAGCCTGCGCACCAATGCCAGCACCTTTGGCATCTACAGCCGGGCCAAGCGCTTCGTCGTCAACATCCTGTCTGAAGAGCAGATCGAAGTCTCGAACCGCTTTGCGCGCTCGGGGCCCGATCGCTTCGACGGCGTCGCCATCACACCCGGCATTGAAGGCCTGCCGCTGCTTGACGGCTGCGCCGCGCACCTCGAATGCCGCACCGAAGCCACCTACCCGGGCGGTGACCATTTGCTCTTTCTGGGCCGCGTGGAGCGCATTTCCACCAGCGCGAACAAGCCGCTGGCCTTTGGCGCCGGCAAGTACATGGTCGTGCACCCATACGACAACGCGCGCAACGTGGGCGCGGGCAGCAGCAACGTGGCCAGCCTGAACGCCGTGCATCTGGCCCGGCCCCTGCTTGAAGACCTGAACCGCGAGACTGACAAGACCGTGGGCCTGGGTGTGTGGGGCAACTTCGGGCCGACGCTCATTTGGTGGGTCGAAGCCAGCCAGCCGGTGGAGGTGCGCCTGCGCTGCGGCATGGTGCTGCCGCTGTTGGGCTCGGCCACGGGCAAGGTCTTCGCCGCCTTCTTGCCGAAGGATGTGACCTCGCACTACCTCGAAGCCGAAATCGCGGTGGCGCAGAAAAGTGAAAGCTCGCCCTTCACCTCGCGCGCCGCGGTGGATGCGCACCTTGAAGACGTGCGCGCCAGCCGCCTGGGCCAGATCGACAGTGCCATCCTGGCCGACATCAACGAGCGCGGCGTGAACGGTTTCAGTGCCCCGGTGTTCGATGCATCAGGCGCCATCGTGCTGGCCTTGACCATGATGGGCGATGCCGACACCTTCAAACAAAACGATCCCGCCGTGCAACGTTTGCGCGACGCCGCGCAGCGCCTGTCAACCCGATTGGGCTGGAAACCATGACCACTGATGCAGCAACCCTGCGCGAGACGCGCGCGAGCCAAAGCAACTGGAGTCGCTGGGGCCCTGAAGACGAGCGCGGCGCGCTCAACCACATCGGGCCCGAGCAAGTGAAACGCGCCACCGCCCTGGTGCGCACGGGCGAGGTGCTGCGCCTGGCGCAGTTGCTGTCGAGCAAGACACCCGTGCCCGCGCACCGCTGCGGCCTGCAGCACTTCATGGGCCGCGATGGCGGTGACTACGCCGTTGCCGGCAGCAAACGCCCGGGTGGTTTTCAGTTCGCTGAAGACACGGTGGTGATGCCGCTGCACATCGGCACGCATGTGGATGCGCTGTGCCATGCCTGGTATGACGACAAGCTCTACAACGGCTATCTTGGCGACACCATTCGCAGCACCACCGGCGCGGCGCGCCTGGG
>JANMYI010000764.1:0-10116 GCA_031381955.1 Burkholderiales bacterium | reverse complement strand
AGTCTGTGTTAGCCGGCTCCTGCGAATGATGGAAACCTCGAAGCAGCTCAACGCGTGTGCGCCGACCACGATGCACGACCTCACGCCGGTTTGCCTTCGATGATCGTCATCCCCGTCGGGGAGGGAGTCTCGATCGCCCTGGTCAGCTTGAAGCCGCTGTCTTCCCACACATAGCGCAGTTCGCGCTTCATGACGCCGCCGCGCGCGTTCCTCCAGGCCACGATGTCGCCCAGGCCCTGGTTCATGGCCACGCCGGCGAACGAGAACACGCCGGTGGCGGGCTGCGCCGCGCCGATGACGATTGGCCCCTTGTGGGCCTGGGCGTTGGCGCTGCCGTGGACCCAGGGGCCCAACGTGGCGGCGGCGCCGGCAGCGGTGACGATTTGACGGCGGGTGTTGTTCATGGTGAATCTCTCCAACAAGGGTTAACGAATCGAAATCACTCTGTGGGCGGCGGTTGATGGGTAGCCACCAGCCACACCTTCACGCATTGCGGCCCGCGTATCTGACCCAGCGTCCACGCTACAGCCTGGGTCGCATCCAGCTCAAAGTGCGGCATCGCGGCCAGCCTTTCTTCAATCGCCACGCGCATTTCCATGCGGGCCATCGGTGCGCCCAAGCAGCGGTGCTCGCCGCTGCCGAAGGCCAGGTGGCGGTTGCGCTTGCGTTCGATGTCAATCTTGTCCGGCGGGTCAAAAAACAGCCGGGTCGCGGTTGGCGGCGGCAAAGGCCAGCACCAGGCGTTCGCCCGTGGCGATGTGGCGGCCATGCAGTTCAAGCGGTTCCTTGGCAATGCGCGCATCAGACAACGGCGCAAAGGCGCGCAGAAATTCCTCCACCGCCGTGGTGCGCAGCGGCTTGGGTTCTTGCAGGATGCGCGCGCGGTCTTGCGGGTGCTGCGCCAGGTGCCAGATGCTGGCGCCCATGGTGCTCCAGGTGGTGTCGGCGCCGCCCAGCACGATGAGCAACAGGCAGCCCAGCTTGTGCTTGCGCGAAACGGGCTGGCCGTTCAAGGTGGCGTGGGCCAAAGCGCTCACCACGTCGTCGCCGGGCTCGCGTGTGCGTTCGTCAAGCAGCACGCTCAGGTCAGCCAGCGCTTCTTGAATGGCGGCGGCGCGGGCTTCCTTGCTGTGCGGACCCAGGCGAATCACGCGCACGGCCCAATCCACAAAGCGGTCTTGCAGCGCCATGGGCACGTTCAACAACGCCCACCCTCGCTGAAAGGCAAACGGGTGGCGCTGATCGAGAACACCAAATACAACTCCGACAACCTGCTGCAGCGCATCGGCCACATCCTGATGCGCGACCACGGTGCGGCCTCGACCACGCTGTATCACAAGCGCTATTCCAGCGTGCCGGCGCATGAGGAACTCATTCGTCAGGTGGTGGAAAACTGTGACGTGATGGTGGCCGGCATTGGCGACTGCGGCTCATGCTCATCGGGCGGTGTGCTCGACGGCATCCTGCTGGAAATGAAGAACATTCCTTCGGCCAGCGTCATCACGCACCTGTTCGAGAACACCGGCAAGGCCATGGCCCGGCAGTGGAGCTACCCGGACTACCCCTACCTCGTCATGCAGCACCCGATTGCCAACCTGAGCGACGTGGCCCTGCAGGAACGGGCCGAGGCCATCGCGCCGCAGGTGGCCGAACTGCTGATGGGCGAGCTGCGCCAGCGCGGCGGCAAGCCTGTGCCCAATGCTTCGAAGGCGCCGTCGTGATGGACCTGGTGGCCCTGAAGCTTGCGCAAGCGCCCACCCGGGCCGGGCTGGACGCCGCCGGCTTCGACCTGGCGCTGCACGAGGCCGAGGGCCGCCTGTGCCTGAGCGTGCTGGCCCGTGCCGACACCTGCGAAGACTGCCTGGTGCCCAAGGCCCGAGCCCGATGGCCGCACCCTGGTGTTGAGCAACACCGGGCCCAGCGCGATTGCCCCGGCCATGAACCGCAAGATTGCCTACGACCCGGTGAAAGACTTCGCGGCCGTATCGATGGTGGCGCGCTCGCCGTTGCTGCTCATGGTTAACGCTTCACTTGAGGCAAAAGACCTGCGCAGCTTCATCGCCTATGCCAAGGCACAACCCGGCGGCATTGAGTACTCATCGCCCGGCATCGGCTCGTTCACCCACCCGGCCACCGAGCAGTTCGCGCAGGCCGCGGGGCTGAAGCTGGTGCACATTCCCTACAAGGGCCAGGCGCCGGCGTTGACGGCGGTGGTGGCCGGCGAAGTGAAGATGTCACTCACCTCGCCTTCGGCGGCGATGTTCGACATGGCGCGCAGCGGCAAGCTCAAACTGCTGGGCGTGTCGTCGCGCGAAGCCTCTAAGCTGGCGCCGGGCGTGCCGCCGATGGCGCAGGTGCTGCCGGGCTTTGACACCGAGTTCTGGTTCGGCATCCTGGCGCCGGCCAAGACCCCCGCGGCCACGGTGAAGCGCCTGCACGAGGCCTTGCAAACGGTGCTCGCCGATCCGGCCTTGGCGCGCCAGATGGAAGCCACCGGCAGCGAAGTCGCCATGGGCCCGGCGCCAGAGTTTCAACGCTTGCTGGCCAGTGAAGCCGAACGTTGGCGCGAGGTGGTGCGTGCGGCCAAGATCGAGCCGGAAAACTGAGAACCTGATGCACCTTCATCAAGGCCAACCCTGCCTGCACGCTGACGCACAGATTCAAGGCTTTCACGCCGCGGGCATCTTCAGCCAGAAGTTATTGGTCGATCACCTCGACGAGCGCGCGCGGCAAACACCAACCAAGCCGGCGATCATCGAGAGCCAGCGCCAGCTCAGCTACGCCGAGGTGGTGCGCCAAAGCGAGAACCTGGCCGCGGCGCTGCACCGGCTGAGTGTGGCGCGCGGTGACGTGGTGGCCGCGCAGTCGCCCAACTGGGCTGAACTGCCCATCGTCCACTTCGCCTGCAACCGCATCGGCGCCATCTTCGTGCCGCTGTCTGAAGGCTTTCGCGAGCGCGAGTTGCTGCACTTGTTGCAGCTCTCCCGTGCCAAGCTGCTGTTCTGCCCGGAGGTTTTCCGCGGCGTGCGCCATGCTGACCTGGTGGCCCCGCTGCGCAGCAGCTTGCCGGCGCTGCACCATGTGGTGGCGCTGCGCAGTGCGGCCAGCTTGAACTTCGACACGCTGGCCCATGAAGACGCCTGGCGCATCGAGCAGGGCACGCCATGGTTGCGCAAACAGCGTGGTACGGCCGACGATCCGTCGCATGTGATGGTGTCATCGGGCACCACCGGCCTGCCGCGGTGCAGCCTGTTCAGCGACAACAACACGGCCGTGAAACTCTTGCAGCAGTACGTGCAGGCCGCGCGGGTAGACGGCAACGATGTCGCCGCCGCCCTGGCGCCCGACGGTACCGGCGCCACCGGCTACAACTACCCGATCCTGGCCATGCTGCTGCTGGGTGGCACCTCGGTGCTGCTGGAGCATTGGAACGGCAAGCGGCTCGATGAAGTGCTTGAGCTGATCGCCCACAACGGCTGCACCCTGGCCGTGGCCGTGCCGGCGCAACTGGCCAAACTTGTTCAAGCACAGGACATTGGCGCCCACGACTTGAGCAAGCTGCGCGTCGTCACCAACTCAGGCGCCAAACTGCCGCCCAGCGTGGCCGAAGCGGTGGAACGTTTGTTTGACTGCACGGTGCAGGTGATCTACGGCACGTCCGAAGCCGGCGCCACGGCCATGACCCGGGTGGACGACAGCGCCGAGCAGCGCCGCGCCACGGTGGGCCGGCCGCTCGATGGGCAAGAGGTTCGCATCCTGGGCGATGACGGCTTGCCCGTGGTGTCCGGTGCGCCCGGTGAAGTGTGCTGGCGCGGCGCCAACAAGAGCTATGGTTTCCTCAACGACCCCGACAGCACGCGCCGCGTGTGGGACGACGAAGGCTATTTGCACATCGTGGGCCGCAAGAAAGACATGATCATCCGCGGCGGCCAGAACGTGATCCCGGGCGCGATTGAAGAAGCCTTGCTGCAGCACCCGGCGGTGGCCGAAGTGGCGGTGGTGGCCTGCGCAGACGCCGCCTTGGGCGAGCGCATTGCCGCGTGTGTTGTGGTGAAGGGTGCGGTGGCGCCGTCGCTCGAATCGTTGAAGGCGCGGGTGCGCGACCATGGCCTGGCGGCGTGGCACCAGCCTGAGTTGCTGCTGCTTGCCGAACGGCCGCGCAATGCGGGTGGCAAGATCGACAAGAACTTGTTGGCGCGAAGCGCCACCGCCCAGGCTCAGCACCTCGAAAACCAGACCGCTGCGCTCTGACGCCGCCTCAAGCCTCTCAGGCGCCGCGCTGTCTTGGCAGGATGCGCAGCGCGTTGTCGCGCTCGATCAAGCGCAAATCGGCAGCGCCGAAGATCTCGCTCAAGCCCTGCACATGCTCCAGCGCCCCGCGGTACGGGTAGTCGGTGCCGAAGACGATTTGCGTGGCCGGCACCAGCTTGATCAACGACGCCATGGCGATCGGGTTCGACGCCTGCGCGGTGTCGTAATGGAAGCGCCGCAACTCGCTCAGCACGCCCGCGCCGGTGAAGCCGCGTGCCTTGATGGGTGGGAAGGCCGGCGCCTGCACAGTGAAGCGTTCCGTTAACGCACTGAGCGTGCCGCCGCCGTGCGAGAAGATGAAGTTGATGCCCGGGCAGCGCGCCGAGGTGCCCGAAAACACCAGGCTGGCGATGGTGCGCGTGGTGTCGGTGCCGTATTCGATGATCACCGAGGGCACGGCCGCCGAGGTGAGGTTGCGGCAGCACTCGGGCTCGTTGGGGTGGGTGTAGGCGGTGGCGCGGCGGCGGTGCAGTTCGTCCATCACCGGTGCAAAGCTGGGGTCACCTAGGAAGCGGCTGCCGTAGCTGGTCATGAAGGCCACGCCGTCGCACTTCAGCACATCGAGCGCATAGGCGATCTCGGCCAGGGTTTCATCCACATGCGGCATCGGCAGCAGGGCAAAGGTGCCGAAGCGCCCCGGGTGCTCTTGCGCCAGCTTGGCCGCGTATTCGTTGGCGGCGCGCGCCACGTCTGCCGCTTCCTTGGCGGGCAAGAAGCCCACGGCGGGCAAGGTGGGCGAGGTGATGGCGGTGGCCACGCCGGCGCGGTCCATGTCGGCCAGCGAACGCTGGGGTGTCCAGTCGTTCACCGGCGGCGAATCGAGCTTGGAGCGCTTGAGCGCGCCCACCCACGGCGGCGGTGAAATGTGGTGATGCACGTCGATGCGGTGCGGCCCTGCTGTGCTGGGCGCCGCACAGCCGGCGGCGCCCAGCGTCGCCAGGGCACCCAGGGCACCGAGGAAGCCGCGGCGGTTGGTGTGGGTTGCCCCGGCAGGCGCGCAGGCGCAGGCGAGTGGCGAAAGACGGCTTGCATTCATCACAGCTCCCAGTGGTATTTCAACGAATCAGCGCCGGCCTGGCCGCCACCCGCAGCTTCAGCAACGCATAAACCTCGTCGATTGCCGGGGTGGCCAGGCCGGCCAGTTCGCGCATGGCGCTGATCGAATCGAGCAAAACATCTATTTCCAGCGGACGGCCGCGTTCCCAGTCTTGCAGCATCGACATCCTGTGCGCGCCGGCCTGGCGCGCCGCCGCAATGCGCTGGTCGATGGGAATGGGCGACTGCGCCACGCCCAGGCGCGCCGCCACGGCGTCGGCCTCAGCCATCATGCGCCGCACCAGGGCCACCACGGCGGGCGTGGCATTCAGCTCGGCCAGCGTGGCGCCGCTGAGCACGGCCACCGGGTTCCAGCTCAGGCTGCTGATCATCTTGGCCCAGATCCAGCCGCGAATGTCGGCCACGATCGGTGCGTTCAGGCCGGCGGCGTTCATGGCATCGGCCAGGGCTTGCAGGCGCGGGGTGGTGGACCCATCGGGTTCGCCGATGGGGAACTTCATCAACTGCCCGTCGTGGCGGATCACGCCGGGCTCGACCACTTCAGTGGCGACCCAGTACACGCAGCCCAGCGCGCGCTGCGGCGTGAGCTGTTGCCACTGCTGCGCGCCAGGATCGAGCGCCTCGATCTGCCGGCCCTGGTGCGGCCCGGGCAGGCCATGGAAGTACCAGTACGGAATGCCGGTGGTAGGCGGCACCACGCCGGTGTGCGGGCCGAGCAGCGCCGTGATGCCGGGCAGCGCCGCGCTGAGCTGGTGCTGCTTCAAGGCGATGAACACCAGGTCTTGAATGCCCAGCTCGGCCGGCGCATCGGTGGCGCGCACGGCGGCGTGGGTGTCGCCCTGTGGCGTGGTGATGCGCAAGCCCCTGGCGCGGATGGCCCGCAGGTGTTCGCCGCGTGCCACCACGCTGACGTCCAGGCCGCTGACTTGCGCCAGCCGGGCGGCAACGAAGCCGCCGATGGCACCGGCGCCGAAGATGCAAATCTTCATGGCTGGTGTGAAGCGTTAGGTGGGTGTGTCAATCGTGTCAATCATCAAGCAGGCACTCGCCGCGATCCAGCAGCAAGACGCCGCGCTCAACCGCATGCACGCGAAAGCTCACCCGCTGGCCCACGCGCTGCATCACCACGCGCGCCGTGTCACCCGGCACGCCCGGCGCCACAAAGCGCGCCGCCAGGCTGCGCAGCGCCGCCGGCCGGCCCGGCGCATGGCGCTTCAGCACGGCGCGGCAGGCCAGGCCCAGGTTGTTCAGGCCGTGCGAAATGGGCCGCTCGAAGCCGGCTTGGCGCGCCACGGCCGGGTCGGCATGAATGGGCATCAGGTCGTTGCTGGCCAGGCGGTAGAGCAAGGCGGCCTGGCGCGGCCTGGGCAGGTCGATGGTTTCACTGGGCGTGAAATCAGCCGCCAGCGGCGGTAGCGGCGCCACGATCTGCCCCCAGGCGCCGCAGCCGCCATCGCCACGCAGGAATTCGAGCGACTGCATGCTGGCCAGCAGCACGCCGCTGTGGGCATCGAACAGCTCTTTGTCCACCTGCATCAGCGCGCCGCGGCCAGCGCCCTTGTCTTGCACGGCCATGATGCGGTGCGTGGCACGCACGCGGCCGTTAGCCGGCAGCGGCGCATGCCAGGCCACGCGCATTTCGCCGTGCAAGATGTGTTCCCAATGGATGCCCAGCGCGGGCTCGTTTTGCCAGAACGGCAGCCAGCACAGCGTGAGCGCGTAGCTGGGCACCACGGCCACCTCGGTGCCACCCAGGCGGCCTTCATGCACGTAGGGCAGCTCGTCGGCATCGAGTGGGTCGCTGGCCATGCCCAGGGCCAGCGCGTACAGGGCGGCATCGCGCCAGGTGGTGCTTTGCTCCAGCGGCGCGAAGCCACGCGCCAAAACCGCTTGCAGGTTCATGCCATCGTCACCACAAGCTTGCCGAATTGTTCGCCGGCTTGCAGGCAATCAAAGGCCTCGCCGATGCGTTGCAGCGGGTAGCGCCGGTCGATCACCGGCGTGATCTCGCCGCGCGCGAACAGCGCCACGACTTCGCGGAATTCTTCCAGGCTGCCGCCGGTGGAGCCGTAGATCTCCAGCTGGCGGATGAACAGGCGCTGGATGTCCGCACCCGGGTTGCTGCCGGTGGTGGCGCCGCAAGTCACCAGGCGCCCACCGCGGCGCAGGCTCTTCAGCGAATCGGCCCAACTGGCCTGGCCCACGCTGTCGATGACCATGTCCACGCCTTCACCGTCGGTCAGCGCCAGCACGCGCTCGGCGACCTTTTCGCTGCGGTAGTTGATGCCGGCATGCGCGCCCAACTGGCGTGCGCGTTCCAGCTTGGCATCGCTGCTTGACGTGACGATCACGCGCGCGCCGGCGCGCAGTGCGAGTTGCAGCGTGGCCACCGCCACGCCGCCGCCGATGCCCACGATGAGCACGGTTTCGCCCAGGCGCAGTGCGCGCTTGCCGAACAGCATGCGCCAGGCCGTGACGTGGCCGGTCATCAACGCGCCGGCGGCCACCAGGTCGGCGTCATCAGGCAACGGCACGAAACATTTGGCCGGCATGGCCAGGTACTGTGCAAAGCCGCCGTGCCGGTGCTCGCCCATGATGTTGGCGCGCAGGCACAGCGGCTGGTCGCCCGCCCGGCAGTAGCGGCACAGGCCGCAATACGCGCCGGAAAACAGCACCGCCTTCTGGCCCACGCGCAGGCCGCTGTCCGGCGGCACCTGGGCCATCACCCCGGCGGCTTCCACGCCCTGCACCAGCGGCAGGTTGTGGGTGATGCCCACGCCGCTGTCGCGCATGTACAGGTCCACCCGGTTCAGCGCGGCGGCGTGCACCCGCATCAAGGCCTCGCCGGGTTGCGGCACGGACTTGGGGAACTCGCGCACCACCAGGCCGGCGCGGCCTCGCGTTTCCAAAACGGCTGCTTGCATCATGGTGGAACCTTTGACGTGTGCGATGAACCGGCCACGCGGAGAGCCTGTGAACAAATCCAGCACACCCGCTCGGCCGCCCCAGCCCGCGCCGCTCGTCGTTGCAAATGCTCGCCATAGCCCGAGCTATGGCTGTGCTTTGCGCCTAGATCGACACCGGCTGGAGCACCCGCTCGGGCGCGCCGGATTCATTCACAGGCTCTGAGCTTATAGAACGTGCACATGCGTACGAGCTATGGAAACTACGGAGCCGCTGGGCATGGATTGGACTCCCGATTGACCCCGCCGCCGTGGCCTGCTGATAATGGGTCGTACGTTAGTGAACGACTTCAGCCGCAGGAGCGCCTTCGATGCCCGATATCGCCAAGTTCGACCCAGCCGCCTACGCCACGCGCATGCGCGCCAAGGGCTGGTGGGCCGACCGCACGACAGACGATCTGTTCGTGCAAGCCGCCGCCCAGCATGCCGCCAAAGCCGCCGTGGTGGCCTACCGGGCCGACGCCCCCGCCGGCACGCCGCCCAAGCGCATCAGCTATGGCGAATTGGCACAAATGGTGGCGCGCGCCGCCGCCGCCTTGCGCGGCATGGGCGTGGGCGCGGGCGACGTGGTGTCGGTGCAATTGCCCAACTGGTGGGAATTCGCGGTGGTGGCGCTGGCCTGCGGGCGCATCGGCGCGGTGGTGAACCCCTTGATGCCGATTTTTCGCGAGCGCGAGTTGGGCTTCATGGTCGGCTTCTGTCAAGCCAAGGTGCTGGTTGTGCCCAAAGTGTTTCGCGGTTTTGACCATGAAGCCATGGCGCAAAACCTGTTGACCAAATGCCCGCAGCTCAAGCATGTGCTGGTGGTGGACGGCACGGGCCCGAATGCCTTTGATACGGCCTTGCTGCAAGGCACCCAGGAAGTCGCGCCTGCCGCCACGCCCGCCCAGGCGCCGGCCCAAGCCGAGGAGCTGACGGTGCTGATGTTCACCTCCGGCACCACGGGCGAACCCAAGGGCGTGATGCACACCTGCAACAGCATGGTGGCCTGCATCAACGGCCTGGCCGGGCGCTTTGGTTTGGATGACAGCGACGTGCTGCTGGCCTGCTCGCCGCTGGGCCACATGACCGGCTATGCCGCGGTGTTGTTCCAGGGCCTGTGCCTGGGCTGCACCGTGGTGTTTCAAGACGTGTGGGACGGCAAGACCGGTGTGGCCATCATGGCGGCTGAAAACGTCACCCACACGGCCGCCTCCACGCCCTTCCTCACCGACATCTGCGAAGCCGTGGCCGCCGGCGGCCCGCGGCCCAATCTCAGCACCTTCCTGTGCGGCGGCGCGCCCATTCCGCCGGCCATGATCGAACGCGCCGCGCGCGCGCTCGGCCTGAACGTCAGCAGCCTGTGGGGCATGACCGAGTCGCTGGCCAGCACCTTGACGGAGCCTGAGCGCGCGCATGAAAAGTCAGCCAGCACCGACGGCCGCCCGCTCGACGGGGTGCACGTGCGTGTCGTGGGCACAGACGGCCAGCCCGTGCCCAGCGGCACCACCGGCGCGCTGCAAGTGCGCGGCGCGCAGATGTTCATCGGCTACTACAAGCGGCCTGACATTCCCACCTTCAACGCCGAGGGCTGGTTCGACACCGGCGACCTGGCTTACCTTGACGACGAGGGCTACATCCGCATCAACGGCCGCACCAAGGACGTGCTCATCCGCGGCGGTGAAAACGTGCCGGTGGTGGAGATTGAAAACCTGCTGTTCAAGCACCCGGCCGTCGCCTCGGCCGCGCTGGTGGGCTACCCCGATAGACGCCTGGGCGAGCGCGGTTGTGCTTTCGTCACGCTCAA
>JANMYI010000755.1:0-1967 GCA_031381955.1 Burkholderiales bacterium | reverse complement strand
CGGCCAAAGCGTGAGGTTGCCCGCGGCCAGGGCCTGATCAGGCCGGCCGCGGTGGCGCGCTGGCCAACAACGCGGCGGCCCATTACATTAGGTAGCGATTGAGTTACTGCACGCTGGCAAAGCATCGCTCCAGCAGCAGGCTCAGGTTGTGCAGGATGCGCTCGACGACCTTGCCTTCCCAGGCGGCATCGAACTTGATTTGTTGATCCAGCCAATGCTCCAGCCACAGCGGGTTGGGCAAGCGGCTTTGCACCGTGTCGCGCGGGAACAGGCTCTGGTTGACATGTAGATTGGTGGGATGCAAGGCCTGCGCCGTGCGCCGCGCACTGGCCATCAGCACGCCCACTTTCGAGAACGCGGCGCGCGCTTCGTCACCACACTTTTGCAGCGCGCGCCTCATGTAGCGCAGGTAGGCGCCACCGTGGCGGGCCTCGTCCTTGGCCAGGGTTTCGTAGATGTGGCGAATCACCGGCTCGGTGTGCCATTCGGCCGCGCAGCGGTACCAGTGGTTGAGGCGAATCTCGCCGCAGAAGTGCAGCATCAGCGTTTCCAGCGCCGGGGCCGCATCGAATTCGAAGCGCACTTCATGCAGCTCCGCTTCGGTGGGCACGAGCTCGGGGCGAAAGCGGCGCAGGTACTCCATCAACACCAGCGAATGCTTTTGCTCTTCGAAGAACCACACGCTCATGAAGGCGGAAAAGTCACTGTCGCCGCGGTTGTCGCGCAGGAACATTTCGGTGGCCGGCAGGGCTGACCATTCGGTGATGGCGTTCATCTTGATGGTCAAGGCCTGCTCGTCGGTGAGCGCGCTGGCATCGAAACGCGACCAGGGAATGTCGCTGTCCATGTTCCAGCGCACGGCCTCGAGTTGGCGAAACAGTTCGGGGTAGAGCATTTGCGTTGTTCCTTGCCGGCCCTGTGGTCGGGCCGGGGCCATGTTAACGAAGCCAGCCTTTGCGCCTGAAATACAGGAACGGCGCGGCCACCGAGGCCAGCATCAGCGCCAGCGCAAAGGGGTAGCCCAGCGGCCATTCGATCTCGGGCATGGCGCGGAAGTTCATGCCGTAGATGCTGGCAATCAGCGTGGGCGGCAGCAGCGCCACGCTGGCCACCGAGAAGATCTTGATGACCTTGTTCTGGTTGATGTTGATGAAGCCCACCGTGGCGTTCATCAGGAAGTTGATCTTGTCGAACAGGAACGTGGTGTGGCTGTCCAGCGAATCGATGTCGCGCAGGATCTGCCGCGCCTCTTCGAACTGGTCGGCGCTGAGCATGCGGCTGCGCATCATGAAGCTGATGGCGCGGCGCGTGTCCATCACGTTGCGGCGAATGCGCCCGTTCAGGTCTTCTTCCTTGGCAATGGCCGACAAGGCTTCGCCCGCCGCGGTGTCGTCAATGCCTTGCTTGAGTACGGCTGCACTCACCGCTTCCAGCGCGTCGTAAATGCCTTCCAGGGCGTCGGCGGAGTACTCGGCGTCGGCGTCGTAAAGCTTGAGCAGCACGTCTTTCGCGTCTTCAATCAAGGCCGGGGTGCGCCGCGCGCGCAGGCGCAGCAAGCGGAACACGGGCAGGTCTTCGGCGTGAACGGAAAACAAAACGCCGCGATGCAGGATGAAAGCCACGCGCACGTTGCGCGGGGTCACGTCGTCGTCGATCAGGAAGTCAGAGCGGATGTGCAACTCGCCGTTGTCCTCTTCATAGAAGCGGGCCGACTCTTCCAGGTCGTCGTCTACCGCATCGCTGGGAATCACCAGGCCATAGCGGCGTTCGACCCAGGCCTTGTCTTGCGCGGTGGGCGCTTCCAGGTCAACCCAGACCGGCGCGCGGGTGATGGCACTTTCATCGGGCTCGTCGTCGGCCACCGCGCGCCCGGACAGGCGCCCGTTTTCCAGCGTGAATACGTTCAGCATGCAACTCTCCGGCGCGTCGGGCACGCACGCTGGCAGCGCGCATGCCGGGTCGGTGTA
>JANMYI010000745.1:0-2369 GCA_031381955.1 Burkholderiales bacterium | reverse complement strand
ATGCAGGTGACCATGAAGGCGCGTCGGGGTGAAGGGGTGAGGGTCATGCTGGGCTTTCGTGGCGGGGGTGGCGATGATGGTGAGGGGCAGCACACTGCGGCATCATGCCGCACTGGGCGGCGTTGTGGGTGTTGCAGAATTTCCCGACCGGGAGTGTTGGAGAGAAGTGAATGAATGATGACGATTTCGAGTCGGCCGACCTGGCCAGCGCCGTTGAGGCTTTGCCGCTGAAGGCGATCGACCAGCTGCCGTTCGGCTGCATCCGGCTCGATGGCCAAGGCATCGTGCAGTTCTACAGCGTGCGCGAAGGCGAACTCTCCGGCCGCGGCAGCTTGCCCACTGTGGGGCTGCCATTTTTCACCGCGGTGGCGCCGTGCATGGACAACCCCGCCGTCAAGGGACGAATCGACGCGGCCATTGCAAACGGCAAGCTCGACGCCGATATCTTGCATGTCGGCGACTTCTCAGACCGCGACCGGCCGCTTCGCATTCGCGCGCAGTCGGCCAGCGGCGGGGGCGTGTGGCTGTTCTTGCAGCGCGAAGCGGCTTGATGCACCCGGCGTAACGCGCCGAGCGCATCAACCCAGGTGTCAGGCCTCAGTGCCTCCCGTGCCGCCAGTGCCGACGCTTCAATGCCGCCGGCTTGTCGGGCTGCTCAGCGCTTGCTGACGCTGCTGGAGCTGCCGTCTGACAGCCCGGTGTGCGAGCCATGGTCGCCCATGCCGATCGGCTTGCCCGCCACCACCGACACGAGGGTGCTGAAGGCACGCACCATCTTGCTGTTCGGCGCGTCCCAATAGTCGGCCGCATCGGGCACGAATTTCAACAAGGCCAGGTTGGGCGAGTCCGGGCCGTCGGGGAACCACGGCTTGGCCATCGGCGTCCACAACTGCTTGATGCGTGCGCGGTCGGTGTCGATCTCGCCGCGGCCCGACAGCGAAACGTAGGTGCCGTCATCCATGTCGGTGAAGCTGAGGTTGGCCACGCGCAGGTGCTCGACCTTGGACGATCGCACATCGGTGAAAAACCAGATGGCACCGTTGGCGTCCATCTCCAACGCCGCCATGGGCCGGCTGGCCAGCGCGCCGTCAGCTTCGACGGTGGTCAGCATGGCGATCGCAATGTCTTCAATCAGTTCGGCCACGTGGTCGAGATCGGCGCTGGACTGTGCTTGTGCTTTCATCGGTAAGCCTCGTCAGTGAAAGATGGCAACGCCCCGCGAGATGCCGCGTTGTGGAACGCGACGCCGAAGCAGGGGAGGGGCCGCCACCGTAGGTGCGGGCCATTGACTGGTCTGTGCGTTTGCAAACAGACCGCTGTTTTGGTGAGCACGATCATCTGCGCGCGCCCCACCGAAACCGATGTCCCACCCATCAAGTTTCATGCCCGACACCATGAAGTCAACCGCATCGCGGGTGGTGCTTTGGAGTGCGGCCGTTGCGCTGTTGGTGCTGACCACACGAACTGCGTTGCTGGTGCTCGAATCCGCCGCGCTGGTGCGGCGCAGTGAACCCTTGCAGCGGGTGCCGCAGCCCACGCGGCTGCGCCTGCTGATCGTGGGTGACAGCACGGCGGTGGGAACCGGTGCCGGCGCGCCCCAACACAGCGTGGCCGGGTGGCTGGCACAGGCGTTCCCGCAGTTGCTGATCGACAACCGCGCGCGCGATGGCGCCACCTTCGCTGAACTGCTGGCCCAGCTCGATGGTGACGAACGCGTCGACATCGTGCTGGTGCAAGCCGGCGGCAACGACGTGATGCGGCTGCGCGGCGCGCCGGCCTTGCGCGGCGATGTCGAGCGCGTGGCGCGGCGCGCCCGCCAGCGCGCCGCGCTGGTGGTGTTGATGCCGGCCGGCAATGTGGGCAATGCGCCGTTCTTCTTCGCGCCGTTCACCTGGCTCATGACCTGGCGCTCGCGCCAATTGCACGCCATCGTCAGGGCCGCTGCGCAAAGGCAGGGCGCGGTCTATGTGAACCTGTTCCACGAACGTGCCGGCGACCCCTTCGTGCAACGCCCCGAGCTGAACGCCGCCGACGGCCTGCACCCCAGCGCCGCCGGCTACCGCGTGTGGTTCAGCGAGCTGATGGCGCAGGCAGACCTGCCGCGGCGCTTGGCTGCGGCGCGCCTGGCGGATTGACGCCGTGCGCATCTTGCGCTGCACCCGTGCGGGCTCGGCGCCATGGAGGGTCTCCTGCCCAACCGCCATCCAGCACCAGCGAAGCGCGCACGATCGGCGCGCTTCCTACCAATGCCATGCCTGGGCGTAAGTGCGCTCGCCCTGGCTCCAGCATCGCTCCGTCAAGCCTTAAGGCGCTCGAGGTGCGGAAACATGGCGCGCCGCGCTGGTGGTGTTGATGCCGGCCGGCAATGT
>JANMYI010000738.1:0-5384 GCA_031381955.1 Burkholderiales bacterium | reverse complement strand
CTCGCCGCTGCCGGAACCGCCCGCCATCGCCACTTTCAGGGGTGTCTTGAAGAATTCGGAAATGCCGTTCAAGTCGCCCTTCGAGGTGGAACCCAGCAGCCACATCAGCAGGAAGAAGGCCATCATGGCCGTCACGAAGTCGGCATACGCGATCTTCCAGGCGCCACCATGCGGCGTGTGCCCGCCCTTCTTGATCTTCTTGACGATGATCGGCTGGAGCTTTTTAGCGTCCCCAGCCATCACTTACCCCCAAGACGCTGAGTACAGCGTCGCCCCCCGGGACCCGTCAGGGGCCCCTTCGTGGCCCATGGGGCGCGTTCGCCTTGGGGCGGCCCGGCGGCGAACACTATTTCTTCCCTTTGACGTGGCCTTCAAGCTCAGTGAATGAAGGCCGGTCACCCGAGAACAGCACCTTGCGGCCGAACTCAATGGCCACTTGCGGCGCATAGCCCTGCATGCTGGCCAGCAGCGTGGTCTTGATGCATTGCAGCTCCTTGCCGGCGTCTTCCACCTTCTGCTCAAGCAGCCCGCCTAACGGTTCAACAAAGCCATAGGCCAGCAAGATGCCCAGGAAGGTGCCCACCAGGGCCGAGCCGATCATGCCGCCCAGCACCGCCGGCGGTTGGCCCACCGAGCCCATGGTGTTGACCACGCCCAGCACCGCGGCCACGATGCCGAAGGCCGGCAGGCCGCCGGCCAGGCGGGCAATGGCCGCCACGGCGGCATGTTCTTCGGCGTGATGGGTGTCGATCTCGCTGTCCATCAGGCTTTCAATCTCATGCGCGTTCAGGTTGCCCGAGACCATCATGCGCAGGTAGTCGGTGATGAATTCGGTGACGTGGTGGTCGTTGCCCACGATCGGGTACTTCTGGAACAGCGGCGAGCTGTGCGGGTCTTCAACGTCTTTCTCGATCGACATCAGCCCTTCCTTGCGTGCCTTTTGCAGGATGTCGTACATCAGCGCCAGCAGCTCCAGGTAGCGCGTCTTGCTGAACTTGCCGCCCTTGAAGCACTGGCCCAGGCCCCTCAGCGAGGCCTTCACCACCTTCATCTGGTTGTTGGCCAGGAAGGCGCCGATGGCGGCACCAAAGATGGTGATCATCTCGAACGGCAGCGCCTTCAGGATCACGCTGATGTTGCCGCCGTGCACGATGTACACGCCGAAGATGCAGCCCATGGCCAGGGCCCAACCGATGAGGACGAACATAGCTTTCTATCCAGCAGGTGCGGCGCCAGGCGCCGCGGTGGGGCAGGCCGTTGCCGGCATGCCCGCTTCAGCCGGTTTTATCGGCCGGCCGGCGCGAAACTTTCGCTTGGCGACCTTCAGGCCCTGCGCCCGTGCCTGCGATGCGATAGCCCCACACCGGCTTGCCCTGCGGCGTGCTGCACGCCACATCGGCCAGCGGCTCGGCGGCGAACTCCAGGCTGACCAGCCAACTGCCCGCTCGCATCTGCGTGCGCGCCTTGTGCAACGCGCGCGCCATGCTTTCGGGGCGCTGGAAGAGGTAGACCAGGTCGAAGTGGCCCCAGTCCTGCGCCCACATGTCGCCACGCTGCACCTGCGCAAAGGCGCAGCGCCGGCGCGCCAACAGCGCCAGCGGCCAGCTCCACTCCACGCCGCTGAAGCGGGCCTGCGGGTAGGCCTGGCGCAAGGCCAGCAAGCCGTCACCCAGGCCGCAGCCGGCGTCCAGAACATGCGCCTGCGCGGGCAGCGGCAGCAACGCCGGCAAGGCGTTCAGCCCGCCGGCCGGCGTGGGAAACATCGGCGCATCGTTCCAGGCGCGCCAGGGGTAGGCGCACAGCAGCGCGGCCAGCAACACCAGCCACAACCAGGGCGGTGCATCGGCCTGCAGACCCAGGCCCAGGTAAGACAGTGGGAAGCCCAGCGATATGACGTTGCGGCGCATGCGTGTGGCACCCAGGCCGCGCGCCAACATGCTCAACAGCATGCTTAAGCCCAGGGCGAACAGGTGCGAGATGCCCAGCCACGTGAGCGCGCCATACAGCGCCCAGGCGAGTGACCAAACGGCCAGCGCCGGCAGCGGCCAGCGCAGGCGTTGCGAGAGTTCGGCTTGAAGCTGCCAGGGGTTGACCAGTTGCATGCGGCCATGCTCGCGCGACGCGGCGCTGTGCTGTGGGCCGAATACGCCACCAGCGCCCCGCCTTTTTTGGCCCGCCCGTGGCGCGCCCAAAAAAAGGCGGGTCCCGAGGGACCCGCTGAAGACACAGCGGACTGTGCCAGGAGGAGACAAGCAAGAAACCTAGAACACTCAAGCCTCTGTCTTATCGGCCGCCAAGGGCCGCGACTGAAGCTCGAATCAATGAGCGGGTATGGCAGCGTCGGCGCCAGCGGCAATAGTGGGCAATTGGGGCGCTTTGCCGAGCTTGGCCTGCGCCGGCGAGGGGTGGCGTTCGCTCATGCGCAGGGCGCCGGCAAGCTTGCCCTTGCCGGCCCGTGCCGGTGGGTTGCACAGCGCGCAAACATAGTGGCGGGCAATCTCGTGCGGGTGGGTGATGAAGTGGCCGGCGCAACTGCGGCAAGAGGTCATGGTGAGCATGCCGTTGTCGACGAACTTCACCAGGCGCCAGGCGCGCGTCACGCTCAGCAGCGGCTCCAGGCCTTGCGACTGCACCTGCTCCAGGTAGAGCTGGTAGGCCTTGATGATGGTGTCGATCTCTTCCAGCGCCGCGGTCTTGTTCAGGTATTCGTGGATGTTCAGGAACAGGCTGCCGTGAATGTTGGGCTGCCAGGTCATGAACCAATCGGTGGAGAACGGCAGTTGCCCTTTGCTCGGGCTCTTGCCCGCCACTTCCTTGTACAGACGCAGCAAGCGCTCGTAACTCAGGTCAGTCTCGCTTTCGAGCACCTGCAAGCGCGCGCCAAGCTGAATCAGCGTGACGGCGCGTTCGATCTGCCGGGCTTCGGTGAGGATGCTCTTGCTGCGGGCCATGTCGGGGTCTCCTGGCGGTGTTGTCTTGTGTGAGTGTCTGGGCTGCGTCGAAGGCCGCGGCAGCGGGCCGCCGCCGCGCTGGTTCAATTCAAGCAGCTTCCTGGTGGCGCCCGGCCATCAGGATCGAGGCATGCAACCGGCTGACGCTTTCATTGGCCGCGCTCTTGCCGTGGCTGGTGAGCAGGTTCCACACCAAATCGTCGTCCATGCGGAAGCGGCACAGCAAGGTGTTGCCCGCGGCCACCTTCATCAGTTGCGCCGGGGTCAGGGTGATGATCAGCTTGGCCGTGTCTTCGTTCACGCCCAGGCGGAACAGGGCCTGGTCCATGTCGGCGCGGATCAGGCTCTGGGCCAGCATCAGGTACGACAGGTTGGCTTCACGAATCTCGGCCAGGATTTGTTCGGGTGTCATGTGCTTTATCTCCGGGGTGGGGCGGGTGGGGTGAGGTGGATACCTGATGGCGTGGAGTGAACTCTAGGAGCTGTAACTGGGCCCGGGGATCAGCCCATTTCCGTGGCTTGAGTCCCTTTCATTCCATGTCGCGTGTCAGCTTTCTTCCTACATCACGCCCTGCGAAGTGCGGCGCCATTCACGCTTTCATCCAGCCTTGGTGGCCGCGCCGCTGCGTAAAACTGCGCACTCCACCCGACACCCAGGCGCGCCATGTCCAGCCCTTCATTGAACCCTGCAACAGGCCCGATCCTCAGCCTGTGCATCCCCACCTACAACCGCGCGCGCTACCTCGATTCGCTGCTGGCCGCGCTGGCGCAGCAGATGGCGGGCTTCCCGTACACCTATGAAGTGGTGATCTCCGACAACGGCAGCAGCGACGACACGCCGGCCGTGGTGGCCAGGCACCTCGACGCCTTGCCCATTCGCGCCATGCGCCACCCCGAGACGATTGGCTGCTACCCCAACGTGGTGCACGCCATGACGCAGGCCCAGGGCCGCTACATGATGTACCTGGCTGACGACGATTGTGTGCTGGGCGAGCCGCTGGCCGCTGCCGTGGCCGCGATGGAAGCCGACCCGGGCATCGCCATCACCTACGCGCCGTGGCAACTCTATAACCTGGTCGACCAGAAGGAGCAGGGCCAGTTCTACAGCGTGCCGCACGACCTGCACATTGCGCGCGGCCAGCACGGCGAGTTCCTCAGCCACATCCTGCGCCACCACATCTTCCCGGAGATTTACATCGCCCGCACCGAAGTCATGCAGCGGCTGATGCCAAGGGTTAACGACATCGCCTTCTATGCCTTCAGCCAGGCGGCTGACTACCTCAGCCAGGGCAGCGTGCGCATCAGCAAGCAGCCCTTCTACGTGTCGATGACGCGCTACTTTGCCGATGAAGACCGCACGCAAGTGGGCAGCGGCGAAGTCGAGGTGGCGTGGGATCGCTACCGCGGCGGGCTTGAATACATGCTGGCCAAGGCCGGCAGCAGCATCGGAGCCGAAGAGCGCGCCGGCTTTCACCTGCGCATTCAGCACCTGATTGCGGTGCGCATCTCGGTGGCCGTGCGCCTGCGCCACATTCAAAACCGGGACCCGGTGGACACCCACACGCTGGCCATGCGCCTGAAGGGCATGGGCTACGAAAACCTGCTGCCCGTGCCGATGGAAACCTTGGCGTCGCAGGCCACCCTGCACTTCTTGCTCAAGGACATCACCCTTAACCGCGGCATGCAGCGGCTGGTGTGCGTGGGGCCGTTTGACCCGCACGCAAAGGCTTACCTGAAGCGCCACGCCGAGCGGCCGGTGGAGTTTGTGAACGATGCGCCGCGGGCCAGCCTGAAGGACGCGCTGCTGTTCGTGAGCGACCGCATCAACGACTTTGAGCCCAGCTTGCAGGAACGCCATGCGCGCAACCTGCAAATCGTGCGCGAGCGCGACCTGTGCGAACGCTTTGGCCTGGTGCTGGCCTGAGCACTTGCGCATGATCGAGATTCACGCCACGGCCCGCGTCTCACCGCTGTGCGACATCGAAGACTCGGTGCGCGGCACGCGCATCAGCGTGGGCGCGCATTCGATGCTTGACAGCTTCGTGAAGATCAAGCCCGCCGGCGGCAGCGGCGATGTGCTGATCGGCGAGCACGTGGCCATCAATTCGGGCTGCGTGCTGTACAGCGGCAACGGCATTCGCATTGGCAACCACGTGGCCATTGCCGCCAACACCACGCTGGCGCCAGTGAACCACGCGGTTAACGACAAGGCGCGCTTGATCCGCGAACAGGGCTTCATGCCCAGCCGCGGTGGCATCGTGATCGAAGACGACTGCTGGATCGGCGCCAACTGCGTGCTGCTAGACGGCGCCGTGTTGCGCCGCGGCTGCGTCATCGGTGCGGGTTCGGTGGTGCGGGGTGAAGTCGGTGCGCACGAGGTGCATGCCGGCAGGCCTTTGGTGAAGATTGGAGAACGAGCATGAGGCACCCTGT
>JANMYI010000694.1:0-4752 GCA_031381955.1 Burkholderiales bacterium | reverse complement strand
CCCTGCGGGTAAGGCGGCGCCACCATGGTCATGCGGCGGATGAGCTGGCCGGCGGCACCGAACCATTGCGAATCGGTGAACGGCTCGGTGTGCGGCAGCACCGCATCAACCACGCCGAGCTGCTGGAACACACGCATGATTTCGTGGTCGAGCGAAATGGCGCGCGGTATCTCATGCACGCCGCGCAGCTTGTCGCACACAAACACCTTCAGCCCCGCCTGGCCCAGCAAGGCAGCGCCCACCGCGCCCACGGGCCCGAAGCCGACGATGGCCACATCGAACACAAGCAATTCAGGCTTCGTTAACGATCGGGTTGAGCAGCACGCCAATGCGCTCGATCTCGATCTCGATCACATCGCCCGCCTTCATCCACACCGGTGGCGTGCGCGCCTGGCCCACGCCGGCCGGCGTGCCCATGATGATGGCGTCGCCCGGCTCCAGCGTCATGCACTCGGCCAGCAGCGCGATGGTTTCGTCCACCGGAAAAATCATGTCGCTGGTGTTGGCGTCTTGCATCACCTGGCCGTTCAGCCGGCTTTGGATGCGCAAGCCCGTGGCACCGGGGCTCAACTCATCGGCCGTGACCAGCATGGGGCCGAAGCCACCGGTGGCGTCGAAGTTCTTGCCGATGGTCCATTGGCCGGTGCGCTTTTGGTAGTCGCGCACCGACATGTCGTTGAAACAGCTGTAGCCCAGCACGTATTGCAGCGCGTCAGCCTTCTTCGTGTGCCGCGGCACTCTCTTCGCAATCACCACCGCCATCTCGGCTTCGTAGTCGAACTTCGATGACACCTTGGGCACCACGCCCGGCTGGCCATGGCCCATGAGTGAACTCTTGCCGCGGTAGAAGAACCACGGGTAGTCGGGTTTGTCGCGGCCGCCTTCCTTGGCATGGTCGAAGTAGTTCAGGCCCAGGCAGATGGTCTTGCCGGGCTCGGGCACCAGGGGCGCGAGTTGCTGCGCCGCCAACGGCAGGCGCGGCGCACTGGAAGCGATGGCGGCGCGGCCTTCGGCCATCAAGTCGATGCCGGCTTCGAGGGCGGCGCGCATGTCAGGCGGCACCCCGGGGCGGGCTTGACTCAAGTCGATGATCGACTCGCCGTCAACAACCGCCAGACGCGGCTGGCCCTGGAGCAAATAGGTGGTGAAGCGCATGGCGATCTCCTGGGTGGTGACTAGAAAAATTAACTTCTCAAAGCGTGGGCGCGAACAACACCCGGCGTTGCGCTTGCTTCAACGCATCGGTGGGCGCGGTGCCGATGCCCCATTGGTCGATGCGCCCGGGCGGCCAAGCCCAATCAGCGGGTGCGCCGGGCTGGTAGCGGTCGTCGATTTGCTCCACCTCGGCGGTGTATTCGATGACGATGCCGAACGGGTCGACAAAGTAATTGAAGGCGTTGTCGCCCGGGCCATGCCGGCCAGGGCCCCATTGCGGCGGCAAGCCGGCGTCCTTCAGGCGGCCACCACCGCGCATCACCGCGTCGATCGTGGGCATGAGGAAGGCGATGTGGTTCAGCGCATCGTTGTCGGTGTCGCCCAGCGCGATGCTGTGGTGGTCGTCATTGCAATTCATGAAAGCCATGATGCGGGTGCGGTCAGCCAGCACAAAGCCCAGCGCCTGCTCGAAAAAGGCCTGCGTGGCGGCCACGGCATGGGCATTGAGCACGGCATGGGCCAGGCGCATTGGCTGGTCGGGCGGCGCAGGCGTGTCGGCCATGCGGCGCGTGTCGCCGAACACGATTTCGATGCGGCGGCCATCAGCATCGCGGATGAGCAGCGAGCGGCCACCCGCCGGGTCGTGCGCCGCCGCGGCAGCGCGCTCGACCACGCCCCCGGCGGCCAAGGTGTCCGGCGCGATGATGCCCAGCGCGGCGGCGCTGCGCGCACGCAAAGTGACGCAGCGGATGCGCGGCAGGCCCGGCGCAGCATGCAGCGCCAGCAAGTGGTGGTCGGTGCCGCTGCCGCGCAGGTAAACCACGCCTTCGCCGCGCGCGGCCACGTCGAGCCGCCAGACTCTTGTGTAGAAGTCTTCCGCCGCGGCAAGGTCGGGCACCGTGAGCGCCACGCTGCGCAGGCCTTCGATCCAGGGCGATTTCATATCGGCGGTTCCGAGCTACCGTTTCAGATCAGGCATGGGCTAAGCCAGCCGCCAGGATGCCCGCGATGACGATCTGCTCGTCTTCATCGCCCGTACCACCCGATGCGCCCGCGGCCCCGAGTACCGCGCCGGCGGCATCGGTGATCAGCACCGCGCCGGTTTGCGGGATGAACTTGTGCTGCGCCGTGGCGGCAATGGCGCCAAAGAAAGCCGGCATGTCCTTGGCCCGTGCCGCCAGCGCGCGGCTGTTCACGCCCATGCCCACGGCCGCACCGGCCTTGCCCAGGGCAATGTCCAGCCGCAGCGCGCTGGCGCCGTCTTCGCGCGCGCTGGCCAGCACCTGCGCGGCGGCGTCAACCACCACCACGCCCATGGGCTTGAAGCCGTGCTGGCGGGCCGCGGCCAGGGCAGTGTCGATCACGCTGCGGGCTTGGGCGAGGGTGAGGGTGTTCATCGGGGCTCCAGTTGGATTGGGTGACGGGCGATGCGTGCTATGCGTGAGGTGTCAAGCGTCGTTGTTCAGGCCAGGTGGCGGTAACGTGCGGCGCGGCTGCGCCCAGCAACAGACAAGTCCGCAAACGGGTTACGCCGCGTATCCGTCACCACACGATAGAGCCGGTACAGCGTGGGCAGAAAGACTTCCCAGTTACCGATCTCCTGCGCCGCGTGCGCCGCCCACACCTTGCCGGCCGCGGCGTCTTCCGGCTTGCGCCGGCCAATGCCTGAACTGCGGCCCGAGACACCCGCGTCATGGCGTGACCACTGATGGACGCGGTAGCCCATCGGGTCACCGCGGCGCATCTCTTCTTCACTGAGGCCCAGCCCGGCGACGACCATCACATGCTCGTGCACGATCACGTCGCGCACCTCGGGCGGCACCTGCTCCAGCCGCTCGAAGCGGATGTACAAGTCTTGCCGCCGGCCGTCGCTCCAGGTTTGCGGCGCGTTGTGGATCGCACCCAAGGGGTTGCCGTGTTGCGGCGGCACGGGCCATTCAAGCGCCTCGTGTTGCTCGGGGTGCCAGAGCACAAAGCCTTTTTCCATGTTCGACCAGAACCAGTCGATCATGCGCGGCGTCACGCCGTCGAGTTGCCAGTTGAAGTGGGTGCCCAGGGCGTCGTGCTCGATGTCGATGTTCATGTGGCGTTGCTCATGGTGGGCTCGCCTGGCCGGTGTGCAAGGCGGCGCGCCAATCCTGCGGCGACTGCCCGGCACGGCGCGAAAAAAAACGGCTGAAGTACGACGGGTCGTCAAAGCCGAGGTCGCTTGCCACCTCGGCCACCGCGGCATCGGTGTAGGCCAGCAGGCGCCGCGCTTCAAGCAGCATGCGCTCGTGCAACAGGTCGAGCGCCGACAGGCCACTCACGTTGCGGCAACTGCGGCTCAGGTGGTCGGGCGTCACCTTCAACTGCGCGGCATAAAAGCCCAGCGCCTGGTGGCGGCGCAGATGCAGTTCAACCAAGGCGCGAAAGCGCTGCACCAGGGTGTCGCGCAGCGCGCGGCGGGCGTCTTGCGCGGGCACGGGCGCGGCGCGGCGCAGCAGCCAGGTGACCCACAGCACCAGGTGGGCCTGCAGCGCTTCACTGCGCCCTGGCGCGCTGCCTTCGAACTCCTGCGCCAGTGCCAGGCTCATGGCCATCAGGCGCGGCGCCTGCGCACGGGCCGGTTCGCCCTGCACCACGCTGGTGGTGGCCAGCAAGGCGGCCAGCGCCGGGGCATCGGCAAAGGCCTGCTCCAGGCGTTGACTGGGCACGCTGACCTGCTGGCCAACACTGCGCGGCTGGTACGCAAAGGCATGCACGCAGCCGGGTGCGATCAACAACACGGCCGGTGCCAGCAGCTTGTGCGGCACACCATCGAGCGTGGCCAAGGCGCGGCCGCGGGCCAGATACTGCAACTGGTGCAGGCCTTCATGGCGATGCGCCGGAATCGTCCAGTTCAGCGGTTCGCCGCGCCGCGCCAGAGGCTCGCAATGCAGCCAGTCGTCCGGCTTGAAATGCCGCACTTCGCGAAAGGCAACGGCCAGGGGGGCGGCTTTCATGGAGGCCGGGAATGTACCCGAGCGGCGCGTAATGTCCATGGCCGGCGGCACCGTGCCACTGCATCATGCACCGGCTTGTTGCCCCATCAAACTTGCGCAGGAGTCTCGCCATGGTCATGCAACGCCGCCACTTCAGTCTTTCGGTGCTGGGCAGCGCACTGGGCCTCGGCACCACCGCGCAGGCGCAGCCTGCCCTGCCGGCGCAAACCATCGTCTGGTCGGGGTTTCCACCCGGCGGTCTGGGTGACCAGGTCACCCGCCCGCTGCTGGAAAAACTCAAGGGCCGCTGGCCCGGCACGCTGATTCTGGACAGCAAGGTCGGCGCCGGCGGGCGCATCGCGGCCGACTTCGTGAAGCGCGCGCCGGCCGATGGCGCCACGCTATTGCAGGTGCCGTCGTCAATCATCACGCTGTACCCGCACACCTACGGCCGCAAGCTCAACTACGACCCGCTGGTCGACTTCATTGCGCTGGCGCCGCTGGCGGCCTACACCATCTCCATGACCGTGGGCCCGATGGTGCCGGCCGAGGTGAAGACGGTGGCCGACTTTGCCCAATGGGCCAAGGCCAACCCCAATCAGGCCAACTACGGCATCCCGGCGCCCGGCTCGGC
>JANMYI010000661.1:0-10909 GCA_031381955.1 Burkholderiales bacterium | reverse complement strand
GCCAGCGCGGTGTCGGGTTTGATGCCGGCGGCCATCACCACCAGATCTGCCGCCACTTCGCTGCCATCTTTGAAGCGGACACTGGCCACTCTGCCATCGGGGCCGGCGTGCAGGCTTTCGGTTTGCGCCTGCATCAGGAATTTGATGCCGCGTTCTTCCAACGACGTTTGCAGCAGCTTGGCTGCCACCTCATCCAACTGGCGTTCCATCAACCAGGGCATGAGGTGCACCACGGTGACCTGCATGCCGCGCCTGGCCAGGCCGTTGGCGGCTTCCAGGCCGAGCAGCCCGCCGCCGATGACCACGGCGTGCTTGTAGATGGCGGCGGCGTCGATCATGGCCTGCGTGTCGGCAATGTCGCGGTAGGCCACCACACCGGCCAGTGCCTTGCCCGGGATGGGCAGGATGAACGGCAGCGAGCCGGTGGCGAGCAGCAGGCGGTCGTATTCCGCCTCGGTTTTGTTGCCAGTGCCGTCGTCCGCCACCACCACGCGGCGGCGGCGGTCGATCTGCACCACCTTCTTGCCGGTGAGCAGGCGGATGTGGTTTTCTTCGTACCAGGCCAGCGGGTTGAGGACGATCTCTTCCAGCGTCTGCTCGCCCGCCAACACCGGGCTGAGCAGGATGCGGTTGTAGTTGGGGTGCGGCTCGGCGCCGAACACGGTGATGTCGTACAGCTCGGGCGCGAGCTTCAGCAGTTCTTCCACGGCGCGAATGCCCGCCATGCCGTTGCCCACCACCACCAGCTTCATCTTTTGCATTGCGCGCCCTCCGTGCGAATGCATTGCGTCACGCAAGACTGGTGCCAGCCGCATGCCGCACCGCGGCGCACCCCGCGCACCACTTTGGCGCTTGATCGAGCCAAAGCCGTGCATTTCGCTGGCCCGCTTCATGCACACCATTTCGCATGAGCTTCGACATCGACTTCGGCCACGCCAGCCACGCCGGCACGCGCAGCAGCAACGAAGACTTCGCCGCCGTGCAGCGCCCGGCACCGGCCGATGCCGCGCTTGGCTGGGTGGCTGCGCTGGCCGATGGCGTGTCCGCTGGAGGCGGCGGTTTGCTGGCCGCACAAACCAGTGTGATGAGCCTGGTGGAAGACTACTTTGCCGCGCCGCCCACCTGGCACACCACGGTGGTGCTGGAGCGCTTGATCCGCGCGCAGAACACCTGGCTGGCCGAGCACAACCGCCGCCGCGCCTGGGCGCGCGACGCCGGCACCGCGCTGACCACGCTCACCGCCCTGGTGCTGCGCGGCCACAGCTACACCCTGGCCCATGTGGGCGATTCGCGCGCCTGGTTGTGGCGCGATGGCGAGCTGACGCTGCTGACGCAAGACCATGCCCTGAGCCAGATCGACCTGACCAGCACCCTGACCCGCGCCCTGGGTCTGGACGAGCATGTACAGATCGACTTCAGCCAGGACGAACTGCGCAGCGGCGATGTGCTGCTGCTGACCAGCGACGGCGTGCACGGCCCGCTGTCGCGCAAGCAGATCGTCGCCACGCTGACCGCCGCCGTGGATGCGCAGGCGGCCTGCGATGAGCTGGTGCGCCTGGCGCTGGCGGCAGGTGGCCACAACGGCGGCGGCCAAGACAACGCCACGGCCCTGGTGCTGCGCGTGCGCGGCCTGGACGCCGGCCGCTACGACGATGTGCTGGGCGCCGCCCACCGCCTGCCCAACCCGCCGCGCTTGGGGGTGGGTAGCCGGCTCGATGGCTACACCGTCACCGCGCTGGTGGCCGACACAGGTGTGCACCGCATTTTTCAAGCGCGTGCGCATGGGGGCGTGAATGAATGCGGGCAGGCGAGCGGTGGCTTGGTGGCCTTGAAGATGCTGCACGAAAGCCGTGCCGGCGATGCTGATGAGCGCGCCATGCTGGCGCACGAAGGTTGGCTGGGTGCGCGCTTGACTCAGGGCCAGGCTGCCCGTGACACCAGCCGTGCGGCCAGCGGCTTTGTGCGTGTGCACGAGCCGGTTAAACCAAGTGCCTTCTATCTGGTGTTCGACTGGCATGGCGGCCGCACCCTGGCGCAGCGCCTGGCCAAGGGCGAGCGCGGCAGTGTGAGCGAAATCGTCAGCGCGGCCATAGCCATCGCGCACGCGCTGGGCCAGATGCACCGCGCCGGCGTGGTGCACCGCGACATCAAGCCCGAAAACCTGCACCTGGGCGACGACGGCACCTGGCGCATCCTCGACCTGGGCGTGGCCGTGTCGGGCCGCGAGCCCAAGGCGCAGCGCAGCCTGCATGCCGGCACGCCGAGCTACATGAACCCCGAGCAGTGGGACAACCCTCCCCGGCCGCCCGATGCCGGCAGCGACCTTTACGCCCTGGGCGCCAGCTTGTATCAATGGTTAACCGGCAAGCTGCCTTATGGCGAAATCGAGCCCTTCCAGCGCGCGCGCTTCCGGCGTGACCCGCGGCCGCCTTCGCGCATGGCACCCGATGTGCCGGTGTGGCTCAGCCATGTGGTGGCCAAGGCCGTGGCGCTTGATGGCAAGCAGCGCTTCGAGACGGCCGAAGAACTGGTGCTGGCGCTGGAACGCGGCGCCGCGCGTGCGTTGCCGGCGCCGCACGCCACTCCGCTGTCGCAGCGCGACCCGGCGCTGCTGTGGCAGGTGGGCTTTGGCCTGAGCGTGCTGCTCAACGCCTTGCTGGTGATTTGGCTGTTGTTTTTGCCGCGCTAGTTAGCCCGATAAATCGCTTGCCGATTGACAACCGCGGCAAGCACTAGCCGACCATTGCGCCGCCGTTTCAGATCCCCGCATACCACTGGTAGCCCTGGTCTTCCCAGTAGCCGCCCTTGCCTTGGCCGATGTGGCCGAGGCCGCTCACTAGTTCGAGCCGCATCACGTACTTGGCGTGCTTGTAGCCGAGTTGGCGTTCGACCCGCAGGCGCAGCGGTGCGCCGTTCGTGATCGGCAGCGGCTTGTCGTTCAGGCCATAGGCCAGCAAGGTCTGCGGGTGGTGGCCGTCTTGCAGGTCGATGCTCTCGTAGTAGGGCGTCTCGTCGGCGCCCTGGCCGAAGGTATCGGCGCAGTGCAGCACCACGTAGCGCGCGTCCGGCCGCGGCTTGACGAGCGCGAGCAGGTGGCCCAGCGGCACGCCGGTCCACTGGCCGATCGCGCTCCAGCCTTCGACGCAATCGTGCCGCGTGATCTGCGTTCGCGACGGCATGGCGCGCAGTTCGGCCAGCGAGTACACCGCCGGCGCATCGACCAGCCCGTCGACCGCGAGCTTCCAGTGCGCAAAGCCGCTTGACGCATGCGCCTTGTATGCGGCGCCGTCCGGATCGGTATTGCCGTTGCCGCGAAAGACCGGCGACAGCTCGGACTTGTCGAACTCCTGCGCCATCGTCGTCGCGGCGCTGCCGACCGCGCTGCGCACGCCGAGGCTCGCCGCCTCGCCAGCGGACAGCAGCGCCTGGAACGGCACGCTGCGGCCGACGCGATCGCAGCCGCCGAGCATCACCGCGCCGGCGCCGCCGACTGCGCGGCGCAGAAAGAGTCGCTTGGCCAGAGCTTCAGGGGTGACGGCGAGACGTTGTTTCATCGGCGGTCTCCGTGGAGGACAGGGCGGCGTCGGCGGCCGGCGCATCGATGCGGTAGCGGCCGGTGATCATCGAGCGCAGGTGATTCCACACGCCGCTCACCAGCACTTCGAAGACGTGAATCGCGACGAAAGCGACGATCAGCCACGCCACGATGAAGTGGATGCTGCGCGCCGACTGCCGCCCGCCGAGCAGGTCGACCCAGCCCGGCAGCAGCGAATTGAGCCAGGGCGACATGGCCCAGCCGCCCAGCACGATCAGCGGCAGCAGGCCGAAGATCACCGCGAGGTAGGCGAGCTTTTGCAGCACGTTGTAGTCGCGCGCCGCTTCGCCCTGGGGATGGCGAAAGCGCAGGTGGTCGCGGATCGAGGCGCCAATGCCGCGCCAGTCGGACTGGGTGGGTGCAAGGTCGCGCCGCAGGTGCCGACTGGCGATCGACCAGACCAGATAGGCGATGCCGTTGAGCACCAGCAGCCAAGCAAAGAAGAAGTGCCACTGGCGCGCCTCGGCGAGCGAATAGTGGCTCGGGATCGTGATCCACGACGGGAACGCGACGGCCGCCCTGCCACCATCGGCGCCGCTCGACAAACCGAGCAAACCGGTGGTTTCGAACTCGTGGCCGAACACGCGCGTGTAGCCGATCTGCCGCCCGTCGGCGGTGCTGCGCGAGCCGATCTCGAAGAACGACGGGCGCCCGCTGTACGACTGATGCCCCAGTCGAGTGACGGATGCGCATTGAAGATCATGAGGCCGCTCATCAACAGAATCGACAGCGACAGCACGTTGACCCAATGCGTCAGCCGCACCGGCCAGCGGTGGCGCAGATAGAAGTAGCCGCGGCGGCGCGGCGGTAGCGTTGTGGCCAGCGCTGATGCGGGTTCGGGATAGGTTGCGGACATCTGCATCTCTCCAGTCCATCTTGCGCCGGTGTGTCGCACCCGGGGGCGCAGGCGCAAGAACGCGTGCGCGCGGGTTCATTTCTTCATCGGATCCTTCTTCATCATGTCGTCCTTGGCCATGGCGTCCTTCTTCATCATGTCAGTGCACGTCTTGTCTTTCATCATCATGGCGTCGTCCTTCTTCGTCATGGCATCGTCCTTCTTCATCATCGCCATGTGATCCTTGCAGTCCTGCATCGTCATGTCCTTCTTCATCATGCCGTCCTTCGCCATGGGTTCCTTCTTCATGGCATCCTGGGCAAAGCCTGCCGACGAGGCGAGCGACAGGCAGATGGCGGCGAGGGCGGTGGTGTAGATGTTCATCGTCGATTCCTTCGGTGCGGTGCTGTGGTGGGGCGGCTTCGGGTCCGCCCCGCTGTTGCGAGGCTGATTCCGGCGCCTGATGTTGGGTCGGCCGGCAGCCTGCTTCCTTACATTTCCGCGAGTCGGACGATTGCGAGCATCCGGAACTGGTTGGCGCTCAGGGGAACGCAAACTGCATCAACAGACGCACCAGCAAGAGGGCCGCCAGGATCGCCGACACCCCTTTCCAAAACAGCACCGGGTGCCGCTCAATCAAGGGGGCATGCGCCTTGCGCAGGAACGCGCTGTTCGGGTGGCGCAGGTCATACACGAACTCTGACAAGCTGTCATAGCGATTGAGCGGGTTGGGGTGCACCGCCTTGGCCAGCACGCCGTCGATCCAGGCTGGGATCTCGCGCTCGTCGTCGAGCACCGGCGCATAGCGCAGTTTGCGCTGCGCCGCGGGCGTTCTGCACTTCGCCACCTCGGCGCCATAGGGCAGGCGCCCCGACAGCATTTGGTAGGTGATCACGCCCAATGAAAACAGATCGGAACGGGCGCTTCCCGGCTCGCCCAGGAAGTACTCGGGTGCGCTGAATTGCGCCGTGCCCAGAATGTGCCCTGGCAACGGTGCGGCGCCCGCTTCCACGATGCCGGCCACGCGCGCCGAGCCGAAGTCGATGATCTTCACCGTGCCGGTCGCATCAATCATGATGTTATTGGGCCGCAGGTCTTGATGCAGCATTTCGAGGCGGTGGAAGGCCTGCAAACCTTTCGCAATTTGCTCGACGATGCCGCGCACGGTTTCAAGCGCCGGCCGGGGGTTGTCGACCATCCACTGGGCCAGGGTCAGACCCTCGACGAACTCGCTGGCCACGAACAGATGGTGGCGCGTTCGCGTTTGCGCGCAAGGCTTGAGCACGTGCGCGTTGTTGATGCGCCGCGCCACCCACTCTTCCATCAGGAACCGCTCCAGCGCGGCCGCGTCCGCTTGCAGGTCGATCGCCGGGGTCTTGAGCACCACCCGCTCGTCGGTTTCGGTATCGAGCGCCAGGTAGATGTGGCTGCGATGGCTGGCATGAAGCTGCCTGATGATGCGGTAGCCATCAAACGTCATCCGGGCCTCGAGCAAGGGCGGCAGCAACAGGCCCTTCAAGCCTTGCTGGAACTCGCCCGCTTCCTGGCTCGGCAACTCATCGACCACAACAATTTGCACGCTCAGGTTGTCCGGGCTGCCATGCTCGAAGGCCTGCGCGACGATGTTGCGCGCGGCGGTGTTCAGGTCGCCCCGCCCGGCCTGGATCGCGCTGACCATGAAGCCTGGTTCCACATGCTCGTAAACGCCATCGGAGGCCAGCACGAAAACGTCGCCCCTTTCAAGCTGCACGGCTTGGTAGTCGATTTCGATTTGCGGATTGAAGCCCACCGCGCGGCTGAGGTAGCTCTGCGACTGCGACAGCCGGACGCGGTGATCCTGCGTCAGTTGTTCAAGTGCATCGCCCTGCACACGGTAGACGCGGGTGTCGCCGACATGAAACACATGCGCGGTGTTCGACTTGATGACCAGGGCGCTCAGGGTGCAGACATAGCCCCGGTCCTGGTCGTGGCGGTAGGGGCTTTGCTGGGTGCGTGAGTGCAACCAGGAATTGGTGGCCGTGAGCACGCGCTCGACCGACTTCTTCACCGACCAGGTTTGCGAGGTGCAGTAGTAGTCGTCGAGCAGGCCCATGACGGCAAATTCGCTGGCCACTTGGCTCACTTCACTGCTGCCGATGCCATCGGCCAGCGCAATGGCAATGCCCTTGGCGCCGAGCAGCGGCTCCTTGGGCACCCTCACGCCATGAAAGTCTTGGTTGACCGCCTTACGGCCCTTGTCGGAATGCTGGCCGACAGACACCTTCAACCCGGCCCTGGCGGCAGCCAAGGGCGGCCGCTGGGCCGGGGAACGCGCTAGGTCGGCGGTCGATGCATGACCTTGAGCAGCGGGCGCTGTCAACGTTTCAACCCAAAACCCGCCGGGGTGCCGTTTTCACATGCGTGGCATACAACGTCAGGCCGGTGAACGACAGGCCGCCCACCAGATTGCCCAGCACGGTTGGGATCTCGTTCCAAATCAGGTAGTCCATGATGGAAAAGTTGCCTCCCATGAGCAGGCCCGAGGGAAACAAGAACATGTTGACCACTGAATGCTCGAAGACCATGGCGAAGAACACCATGATGGGCATCCACATGGCCAAGACTTTGCCGGTGACGGAGGTGGAAATCATCGCGCCGACCACGCCGGTGGAGACCATCCAGTTGCACAGCATGCCGCGTATGAACAGTGTCAACATGCCGGCTGCGCCATATTGCGCATAGCCCAGGGTGCGCGCCTCGCCGATACCGGCGAGGACCTTGCCGACCTTGTCTGGCGGGGTCGAGAAGCCGTTGGTGAAGACGATGGCCATCAGCACGGCCACCGTGACGGCGCCGGCGAAATTGCCGACAAAGACCAGGGCCCAGTTCTTCAGCACGCCCGCCATCGTGACGCCAGGCCGCTTGTCGATCAGCGCCAGTGGCGTGAGCACAAAAACGCCGGTCAAGAGATCGAAGCCCAGCAGATAGAGCATGCAAAAGCCCACCGGGAACAAGATGGCGCCGATGATGGGGTAGCCGGTCTGCACGCTCACCGTCACCGCAAACACAGCGGCCAGCGCCAGGATGGCGCCGGCCATGTAAGCCCGAATCAAGACATCGCGTGTGGCCATGAAGATCTTGGATTCGCCCGCATCCACCATCTTTTTCACAAACTCGGCAGGCACCAGATAGGACATGTGAACTTTCTCAAAAGTTAAAACGGCGCGCGAAGGCTCACGGCGCGTTGACCCGCAGGGTCGGGAATGGCGAGCAAGAATCGAACCACCCCAGGCCCTTCCGAGTGGGCTTCGACGACTTGCCGTTGGCGTGCCGTCTTGGCAGGCAAGCAGAACGGGCGCAGTCGCTGTTGGCGCGTGCACCAAGCTGCACGTGGGCGCTTCATTCTGGTGCTGATGGCGAACGTTGGCGCGCCCGGCTGGTGCGCCGGCGTGAAGCTCGGTGCTCTGCTGAGCCTGCCGTCAGCGCATTGCCGGTCTGGAGGCCGCTGTTCTTGCCGCGTTGACGGGGCTAACGTTTGAATCGTGCCGCGCCCGCCCACCCTTGCTGGCCCAGGTGCGCGTCCAGCGAATCTGCATCAAGCGCATCACGCCCAGCATCAGCACCGCCAGCACGCCAAACAGCACGAAGCCCCAGGCGTAGGTGCCGAAGACCTGCTTGGACCAGCCCATGGCGTTGGGCACCAGGCCGCCGCCCAGCGCGCCGACTTCACCGATCATCGAACCCGCCACCGCCGTGGTGGTGGGCCAGCGCAGCGGCACCAGTTGGAACAGCGCGCCATTGCCCGCGCCGAGTGCTGCAAAGCACAGCATCAGCAGCAGCGTGGTGCCCACCAGCGAGCCGGTGGCAAAGCCCACGGTGCACAGGCAAACGGCCACCACCACCAGCACCACGGTGAGCGTGTTCACGCCGCCCCAGCGGTCTGAAATCCAGCCGCCGGCCACGCGCACCGCTGCGGCCATGAATGCGGCCAGCATGGTGAGCTGCCCGGCGGCGACCTTGCTCACGTGGAATTGGTCGAAGTAGTAGGTGGGCAAGAAGGTGGTGAGGCCGATGAAGCCGCCGAAGGTGACGCCGTAGATCAGGCTGAAGGCCCAGCCGTCTTTCTCGAACAGGCAGGCTGTGTGCTCGCGCAGTGTGGCCTTCGCGTCCACGTCGGGCGGCTCCTTGGCCAGCAGCACCATCACCGCCATGGGCAGCAGCATGGCCACCGCCGCCACGCCGTACACCGCCTGCCAGCCCAGCCACTGCGCCAGCGGCGGGGCGATGAGCACACTCACGGCGGTGCCCACATTGCCCGCCCCCACCAGGCCCATGGCCAGGCCCTTGTGCTGCGGCGGGAACCAGCCTGAGCCGAGTGACAAGGCCACGCCGAAGCTGGCCCCGGCAATGCCCAGCAGCACACCCATGGCCAGCAGGTCGTTGAAGCTGTGCACGAAGAAAAAGCCGAACATCAGCGCCACCACGATCAAGCCCATTTCCACCAGCGTGGCGCGCTTGCGGCCGATGTATTGCGCCAGCACGCCGAGGGGAAAGCGCATCAAGGCCCCGGCGATGATGGGGATGGACAGCATCAAGCCCTTTTGCTGTGGCGAGAGGTTGAACTCTTCGCTGATGAACGGCGCCATGGCGCCGTTGAGCACCCACACGCAGCAGGAGAAGCTGAAGTACAGGAAGGCGGCGAACAGCGTGGGGCCGTGGCCGGTTTGCAAAAAGCTGCTGAACGTGCGACGCATGTTGGGCCAGTGAGCGGGAGTTGCGGGCACAAGGAACCAGCAAGCGCCGTGCCAATGCGCGACGTGCGGCGCGCCAGCGATGCCGTCGATACCGCACCGGCTTGAGGCTTCCTGGCGCCAAAGCGGTGCGCTCGAATGCTCCGCAGCGAGCGCGCATAGACTGAGCGCCCGTTCGTGCAGACCCACACCATGAAACTGCTGACCCGCTTGCCCACCTGGTTGGCCCTGCCGCTGTGCGCGCTGATGTGCGCGTTGGCACAGGCCCAAACTTCTGCGTCCACAGGCTTCGACCTGCAGTCGCACCGCGGCGGGCGCGGCCTGTGGCCCGAAAACACCCTGGTGTCATTCGGCAACGCGCTGCGCCTGGGCAGCACCACGCTGGAGATGGACGCCGCCATCACGGCCGACGGCGTGGTGGTGATCTCGCACGACCCGGCGCTCAACCCCGCCGTCACGCGCGACGCCGGCGGCCAGTTCCTGAAAGAGCGCGGCCCGCTCATCAAAACGTTAACCCTGGCGCAGGTGCAGTCTTACGACGTGGGGCGGCTGAACCCCGCATACCCCTATGCGCGCGACTTCAGCACGCAGCAGCCGCACGACGGCGCCCGCATCCCCACGCTGGATGCCGTGTTCAAGCTCGTGAAAAGCCTGGGCGCGAACGAGGTGCAGTTCGACATCGAAACCAAGATCAACCCGAACAACCCGGGTGACACCTTGGCGCCGGAACCGTTTGTGGATGCGCTGCTGGCGGTGATCCGTGAACACGGCATGGTGCCGCGCGTGATGATCCAGAGCTTCGACTGGCGCACGCTGGAGTTGCTGCACCGCAAGGAGCCGGGCCTGCGCACGGTGTACCTGAGCATCGCCTCTGATGGCTTGCACAACCTGCGCGACGGCAGTTGGAACGCCGGCCACAAGCTGGCTGACCATGGCGGCTCGGTGCCACGGCTGGTGCGCGCCGCGGCAGGCAGCGCGCCGGGGGTGACCTGGTCACCATTCCATCGCAACCTCACGCCTGAGTTGGTGAAGGAGGCGCAGGCCTTGGGGCTGAAGGTGATCCCCTGGACCGTTAACCAGCAGGCCGACATGGACCGTCTGATGAGCTGGGGCGTGGACGGCCTGATTTCAGATTACCCGGATCGGCTGCGCGAGGTGATGACGGCGCGGGGGGTGCCATTGCCAAAGGGTGTGGGGCCGCAGTAAGCGGCCCGAGAAATGAGGCGCCACGGTGCCCCGAATTGCATTTGCGCATACTGAGTCCATCCACACATCGAGCCGCCCCATGACCCATTCCCTTCGACTGCTTCTTGCCCGCCTTGGCGGCGCGGCCTTGCTGGCCGTGGCCTTGGCGCCGGCCGCCGCCTGGGCGCAGGCCTGGCCCAACAAGCCGGTGCGCATCGTGGTGCCGTTCCCGGCCGGGTCGTCCACCGACCAGGTCGCGCGCACCATCGGCAATGCCATGTCGCAGGCCATTGGCCAGCAGGTGCTGGTGGACAACAAGGCCGGGGCGGATGGCGTCATCGCCGCGCAAGAAGTGCTGCGCGCCGCGCCCGACGGCCACACCCTGTTCCTGGCCACCAACAGCCCCATGGCCACCGCGCCGCTGGTCAAGCTGAAGCCGCCGTATGACCCGGTGGCCGACTTCACGCCCATCACCGATGTGGGCCGCTACACCTTCTTCTTCACCGTGCACCCATCGGTGCCGGCCAGGAATGCGGCCGAGTTCGTGGCCTATGCCAAAGCCAA